>DAIDHU010000191.1 GCA_027451915.1 Thiomonas sp.
AGCACGACCTGGCGGGCAACATCGTGCACATGGTGCTCGCCAAGCTGCCCGACGCGCCGGAGGGATCCAAGGGGATTTCGCTGTTCGTCGTTCCCAAGTTCGTGCCGGACGCTTCCGGCGAGGCCGGCGAGCGCAACGGCATTTTCTGCTCCGGCATCGAGCACAAGATGGGCATCCACGGCAACGCCACCTGCCAGATGACCCTGGACGGCGCACGGGGCTGGCTGGTGGGCGAGCCCAACAAGGGCCTGCCGGCGATGTTCGTCATGATGAACGGGGCCCGCCTGGGCGTGGGCATGCAGTCCCTGGGCCTGACCGAGGTCGCCTACCAGAACGCGCTGGACTACGCCCGCGAGCGCCTGCAGATGCGCTCGCTCAGCGGGCCGAAGGCGCCGCAGCAGGCCGCCGACCCCATCCTCGTGCATCCCGACGTGCGGCGCATGCTGCTGACGGCGCGGGCCTGGGCCGAGGGCGGGCGCTTCCTGGCCTACTGGGTGGCGCTGATGCTCGACCAGTCGCACCAGCACCCGGACGCCGACGTGCGCAAGGACGCCGACGACCTGGTGGCCCTGCTCACGCCCATCGTGAAGGCCTTCATCACCGACAATGGCTTCTCGGCCACCAACGAATGCCTGCAGGTGTTCGGCGGCCACGGCTACATCCGCGAGTGGGGCATGGAGCAGTACGTGCGCGATGCGCGCATCAACCTGATCTACGAAGGCACCAACACCATCCAGGCGCTGGACCTGATCGGGCGCAAGGTGCTGATGGACGGGGGTGCCCGGCTCAAGAAGTTCGGGCGCATCGTGCGCGACTTTGTGGAGGCCGAGGGAGTGGTCGAGTCCATGCAGGAATTCGTCAACCCGCTGGCCGACCTGGCCGAGAAGGTGCAGAAGCTCACCATGGAGCTGGGCATGAAGGCCATGACCGACCGCGAGCAGGTCGGCGCCGCGGCCACGCCCTACCTGCGCGTGCTCGGCCACCTGGTGTTCGCCTATGGCTTCGCGCGCATGGCCAAGGTGGCGCAGCGCAGGATCGCCGAGGGCGCCCAGGATTCCTTCTACCAGGCCAAGCTGCAGACCGCCCGGTTCTATTTCGCCCGCCTGCTGCCGGAGACGGCCACGGCGATCCGCCAGGCGCGCAGCGGCGCGGCGGCGTTGATGGACACCGACGCGGTGTTCGCCTGACCCGCCTGGCTCGCCTCACCCCGCGGCCTGCCCGACCCTCCCACATTCCAACGCCCGTTCGCGGGCCTTCCCACCATGAGCCAGAACTTTCCCATCCGCCAGGTCGCCGTGCTCGGTGCCGGCGTCATGGGCGCGCAGATCGCCGCCCACTGCGTCAACGCCCGCGTGCCCGTCATCCTGTTCGACCTTCCGGCCAAGGAAGGCCCGAAGAACGCCATCGCCGAGCGGGCGGTGGCCAACCTGAAAAAGCTCAGCCCGGCCCCGCTGGGCCTGGCGCAGGAGGCGGAGCTGATCCGCTGCGCCAACTATGACGACGACCTCGGCCTGCTGGCTGGCTGCGACCTGGTGATCGAGGCCATCGCCGAGCGCATGGACTGGAAGCACGATCTGTACCGCAAGGTCACGCCGCACCTGGCCCCGGGGGCGCTGTTCGCCACCAACACCTCGGGCCTGTCGATCACGCGCCTGGGCGAGGGCTTCGACCCGGAGCTGCGCCAGCGATTCTGCGGGGTGCATTTCTTCAACCCGCCGCGCTACATGCCGCTGGTCGAGCTGATCCCCACCGGGCACACCCGCCCCGAGGTGCTCGACCAGCTCGAGAGTTTCCTCACCACCACGCTGGGCAAGAGCGTGGTGCGCGCGCTGGACACCCCCAATTTCGTCGCCAACCGCGTGGGGGTGTTCTCCATCCTCGCCGTCATCCACGAGGCCGAGCGCTTCGGCCTGAGCTTCGACGTGGTCGACGATCTCACCGGATCCAAGCTGGGGCGCGCCAAGAGCGCCACCTTCCGCACCGCCGACGTGGTGGGCCTGGACACCATGGCCCATGTCATCGGCACCATGCGCGACACCCTGCCCCTGGACAAGGACCCCTTCGCCGCGCTGTACGCCACGCCCAGGGTGCTGGCGCAACTGGTCGAGCGCGGCGCGCTGGGCCAGAAGACCGGCGCCGGCTTCTACAAGAAGGTGGGCAAGGACATCCTGCGCTTGGACCCGGCCAGCGGCGAGTACGTGCCCGGCGGCGGCAAGGCGGAGGAGATCGTCGCGCGCATGCTCAAGAAACCCGCCGCCGAGCGCTTCGAGCTGCTGCGCAATTCCAGCAACCCGCAGGCGCAGTTCCTGTGGGCGGTGTTCCGCGACGTCTGGCACTACATCGCGCTGCACCTGGGCGACATCGCCGACAACGCGCGCGACCTGGATTTCGCCATCCGCTGGGGCTTCGGCTGGAACGAGGGGCCTTTCGAGACCTGGCAGGCCGCCGGCTTCCAGCGCATCGCCGGCTGGATCGCCGAGGACATCGCGGCCGGCAAGGCCCTGTGCTCGACCCCGCTTCCCGACTGGGTGCGCGGCATCGAGGCGGTGCACACGCCGCAGGGCTCCTGGTCGGCCTCGCAGGGCTGCTACAAGCCGCGGCGCGAGTTGCCGGTGATGCGCCGCCAGCTGTTCGGCCAGAGCGTGCTGGGCGAGGCCGCGCCGGACGCCAGGACCGCCGGCGTCACGGTGTTCGAGGACGAATCCATCCGCCTGTGGACGGCCCCCGGCGGCGACGACGTGCTGGTGGCGAGTTTCAAGACCAAGATGAACACCCTGGGCCCCGGCGTGGTGGCCGGGCTGCAGCGCGCCGTCGAGCTGGCCGAGACCTCCTACCGCGGGCTGGTGTTGTGGCAGACCGGCGAGCCCTTCAGCGCGGGCGCCGACCTGCAGGCCATGCTGCCTGCCTTCATGAGCGGCGGGGCCAAGGCCATCGAGCCGGAGGAGAAGAAGCTGCAGGACCTGGTGCTGCGCCTGCGCTACGCCCAGGTGCCGGTGGTCGCCGCCGTGCGCGGCATGGCCCTGGGCGGGGGCTGCGAGCTCGCGGTGCACGCCGCGCGCCGCGTGGTCGCGCTGGAGAGCTACATCGGCCTGGTCGAGGTGGGCGTGGGCCTGATCCCCGGAGGCGGCGGGCTGTGCTACATCGCGCGCCGCGCCTCGGAGCTGGCGCAGGCGGCCGGCGCCGACGCGGACCCCATGGTGTTCCTCAAGGGCCTGTACATGCAGCCGGCCACCGCCGCGGTGTCCAAGTCGGCCATCGAGGCCCGGCGCATGGGCTGGCTGCGCGACGAGGACGTGATCGTTCCGCACAAGGACGAGCTGCTGTTCGTGGCCATCGAGCAGGCACGCTCGCTGTCGGCCAGCGGCTGGCGCGCGCCGGTTCCGGCGCTGATCCCGGTGGCCGGGCGCAGCGCCATCGCCACCATCCGCGGCCAGCTGGCCAACATGCGCGACGGCGGTCAGATCAGCGCCCACGACGAGCTGCTGGGCCGGATGATCGCCGAGGTGGTCTGCGGCGGCGACGTCGACGCGGGCACCAGGGTCGACGAGGCCTGGCTGATGCGCCTGGAACGCGAGCGTTTCTGCCGCCTGCTCGAGCACCCCAAGACCCAGGAACGCATCATGAGCCTGCTGCAGAACGGCAAGCCGGTGCGCAACTGATCCCGCCCGCGACGCATTCCCCCACAGAATTCCCGGAGAACATCATGTCCAAACAAGTGCAGGACGCCTACATCGTCGCGGCGGCGCGCACCCCGATCGGTCGCTCGCATCGCGGGGTGTTCCGCAACATGCGCCCCGACGACCTGCTGATCCGCGCCGTGCAGGCCGCCCTGGCGCAGGTGCCCAGCCTGGATCCCCAGGCCATCGAGGACGCCGTCATCGGCTGCGCCATGCCCGAAGGCGAGCAGGGCCTGAACATGGCCCGCAGCGCGATGCTGCTGGCGGGCCTGCCCGCCAGCGTGGGAGGCGTCACGGTCAACCGCTTCTGCGCCTCCGGGCTGACGGCCATCCAGATGGCCGCCGACCGCATTCGCGTGGGCGAGGCCGAGGTGATGCTCGCCGGCGGCGCCGAGAGCATGAGCATGGTGCCGATGACCGGCAACAAGCCCTCGTTCAACCCGCGGATCTTCGAGCGCGACGAGAACATCGGCATCGCCTACGGCATGGGCCTGACGGCCGAGAAGGTGGCGCAGCGCTGGAAGGTCTCGCGCGAGCGCCAGGACGAGTTCGCGCTGCAAAGCCACCAGCGCGCGCTGGCCGGCATCGCCGCCGGCGAGTTCGCCGACGAGATCGCGCCGGTGGACGTGATCGACCGCGGTGCCGACCTGGCGGCCGGCACGCTGCGCGAGACCCGGCGCAGCGTCGGTGTCGACGAAGGCCCGCGCGCCGACACCTCGCTGGCCGCGCTGGGCAAGCTGCGCCCGGTGTTCGCCTCGCCCAAGGATCCCACCGGCCGCGCCACCGGCCTGGGCACGCTGACCGCCGGCAACAGTTCGCAGACCTCGGACGGCGCCGGGGCGCTGATCCTGGCCTCCGAGTCGGCGGTCAAGCGCTTCAACCTGCAGCC
>DAIDHU010000192.1 GCA_027451915.1 Thiomonas sp.
AAATATCGCTCTTTTTCGCGATGTGTTCGATCAGTTCTGTTTTATTCACTCTGGCCCCCTGCATGAGGATGGTGTGGTTGAACGAGTTGACGACGACACGACGCCACGGCCTTTGCGCCCGCCCGCGGACACGTCGCGATGCCTCCGGAGAATTGCGCATACGCCCCAGACCAGCGATAAGCCGTTGCGCCCGGGGACCCTCCACGACGACCCGGAGGCCGGAATCCGAACCGGACCACAGGTCCGTCGAAGCCCCGCCCGCATCGGCGCGATCACCCCGAGCGCCGCGGATTACAAGGCTTGCGGCGCCAGCCCACGCATTAGAGCGAGCGCCGCTGCGCGTGTCAATCAAGGGAACCGCGAGCGCGCGGCCCGCGTGGCGCGCAAGCCGCGGGGGCGCGACTCCACCTGGGCCGGGCGCGCGCTCAGGCTCCCGCCACCTGGGCTGCGATGGCCCGGCCGAGGTCGGCGGTGCCGGCCTTGCCACCCAGGTCGGGCGTGCGGGGAGCCTGGGAATCGGGCTGCAGCGCGGCCTCGATGGCGCCCAGCATGGCGTCGTGGGCGTCGCGATGCCCCAGAAAATCCAGCATCATCGCGGCGCACCAGATCTGCCCGATCGGATTGGCCAGGCCCTTGCCGGCGATGTCCGGCGCCGAGCCGTGCACCGGCTCGAACAGGGACGGAGCGCTGCGCGCGGGGTTGAGGTTGGCCGAGGGGCCGATGCCCAGGGTTCCGCACAGGGCGGGCGCGAGGTCGCTGAGAATGTCCCCGAACAGGTTGGAGCCGACGATGACGTCGAAATCCTGCGGGCGCTGCACCAGGCGCGCGCACAGGGCGTCGATGTGGAACTGGTTCCAGCGCACCTGCCCGTGCGCCTGGGCCACCGCCCGCACCCGCTCGTCCCAGTAGGGCATGGTGATGGAGATGCCGTTGGACTTGGTGGCCGAACTCAGCAGGCGCCGCGGGCGGCGTTCGGCCTGCTCGAATGCGAAGTGCAGCACACGGTCCACGCCGACTCGGGTCATGATGGTGTCCTGCACCACCATTTCCCGGTCGGTGCCCGCGAACATGCGCCCGCCGGAGTCGGAATACTCGCCTTCGGTGTTCTCGCGCACGATCAGCAGGTCGATGTCCCCGGGGCCGCGCCCCGCCAGCGGCGAGCGCACGCCGGGCATCAGGCGCGCCGGGCGCAGGTTCACGTACTGGTCGAACACGCGGCGGAATTGCAGCAGCGAGCCCCACAGCGAAATATGGTCGGGCACCTTGTCGGGCCAGCCCACGGCGCCGAACAGGATGGCGTCGAAATCGCCCAGCAACTGCTCCCAGTTCTTGGGCAGCATGCTGCCGTGGCGCAGGTAGTAGTCGCAGGAGGCGAAGTCGAACTCTTCCAGGTGCAGGGGGATGCCGAAGCGCCCGGCGGCGGCCTGCAGCACCCGCAGGCCCTCGGGCATGACCTCCTGACCGATGCCGTCGCCGGGGATCACGGCGATGCGCCAAGGGCGCGCCCGGGCGGGCGCGGCGGAGGAAGGCGTTTGCAGGCTCATGGGATTCTCAGTCGGAGAGTTTGATGCCCGCCAGCGCGAGCTTGAAGTAATACAGCATGGACCACAGGGTCAGCGCGGCGGCCACGTCGAGCAGCCAGCCGCCCCACCAGGCCGCCGGAACCACGCCGAACAGGCGCCCGTCGTACAGCAGCAGCGGAATGGCCACCATCTGCGTGGCGGTCTTGACCTTGCCCAGCCAGTTCACCGCCACGGCCCGGGATCTTCCGATGCGGGCCATCCACTCGCGCAGGGCGGAGATCGCGATCTCGCGCCCGATGATGATCAGCGCCACCAGCGAGCCGATGCGCCCCAGCTGCAGCAGCACCAGCAAGGCCGCCGAGACCATGAGCTTGTCGGCCACCGGGTCGAGGAAGGCACCGAAGGCGGAGGTCTGGTTCCAGCGCCGCGCCAGAAATCCGTCGAACCAGTCGGTCAGGCCGGCCACCACGAACAGCAGCGCCGCGCCGAGGTTGCGCTCGGGCAGGCTCAGCCAGTGCAGGGGCAGCGCGTAGACACCGACGACCAGGGGAATGGCCGCCACGCGCAGCCAGGTCAGGAGGGTCGGCACGTTCATGGTGCACAGCATTATTCCATCGCCGGGCCCAGCGCCCCATGGGGGCAAGCCCGGCGTCCGCCCGGTCGGCCCGGATCAATGCAGCGCCGAGTAGATGGCCTGTGCAAGTTCGCGCGAGATGCCCTCGACGCTCATCAGGTCCTCCACGCTGGCCTGTTCCACCCCGCGCAGCCCGCCGAACCGTGCCAGCATGCGCGAGCGCCGCTTCGGCCCGATGCCGGCGATATCCTCCAGGCGGGAGCCGCCGGTGCGCGCCTTGGCGCGACGCGCGCGCATGCCGGTGATGGCGAAGCGGTGGGCCTCGTCGCGGATTTGCGCGACCAGCAGCAGCGCCGGGCTGTCGGGGGGCAGGCTGAGCTTGGGGCGCTGGTCGGCGAACACCAGTTCCTCGAGTCCGACCTTGCGGCCTTCGCCCTTCTCCACGCCGACGATGCGGGCGATGTCCAGGCCGAGTTCCTCGAACACCGACCGGGCCACGCCCACCTGTCCGCGCCCGCCGTCGATCAGCACCACGTCGGGCAGGCCTTCGCCGCTGTTCTCGGCGACGCGGGAATAACGCCGGGTCAACACCTGGCGCATGGCCGCGTAATCGTCGCCGGGGGTGATGCCCTCCACCGTGTAGCGCCGGTAGCGCGAGGGTTGCATCGCATGCTGGTGGAACACCACGCAGGAGCCTTGCGTGGCCTCGCCCGCCGTGTGGCTGATGTCGAAGCATTCCACGCTCAGCGCGGCCAGGTCGTCGAGCTGCAGGCCCAGCGCCTGGGCCAGCGCCTCGGTGCGCAGGTGCTGCGCGCCCTCGTCGGCCAGCAGCCGCGCCAGCGCCAGGCGCGCGCCCTGCTCGGCCTGTTCCAGCCAGCGCCTGCGCGTGCCGCGGGGGTTGACCACGACGCGGCAGCGCTGGCCGCGGTGCTGCTCCAGCGCCTCGACCAGCTCGCTCTGCAAGGCGCAGCAACTGACCAGCACGGGGGGCAGGGGCAGCTCCAGGTAGTGCTGCGCGACAAAGGCCTCGAGCACGGCCTGCTCCGGAGTAAGCCCCTCGGGCGTGTCGTCCAGCCCGGCGAGCTGGCTGGGGTAGTAGGCGCGGTCGCCGAGGTGGCGCCCGCCGCGCACCATGGCCAGGTTCACGCAGGCGCGGGTGCCCTGCACGGCCACGGCGAGGATGTCGGCGTCGTGGTCGGCGTCGACCTCCATGCTCTGTTGCTGCAGCACCCTGGACAGGGCGCCGATCTGGTCGCGCAGCACCGCGGCTTCCTCGAAGCGCAGTTCGGAGGACAGTCGTTCCATGCGCTGCTGCAGGTCGCGCAGCACGCTGTCGTGCTCGCCGCGCAGGAAGCGCGTGGCGGCCTCGACGTCGGCGGCGTAGTCCTGTGCCGAGATCAGGCCCACGCAGGGGCCCGAGCAACGCTGGATCTGGTGCAGCAGGCAGGGCCGGCTGCGGTTGGCGAACACGGTGTCCTCGCAGGTGCGCAGGCGGAACACCTTCTGCAGCACGGTGATGCTTTCCTTGACCGCCCAGGCGCTGGGATAGGGGCCGAAATAGCGGTTGCGCCGGTCCACCGCACCCCGGAAAGACGCCATGCGGGGGGAGTCGTGGCTGGTGCCGAGCTTGAGGTAGGGGTAGGACTTGTCGTCGCGGAACAGGATGTTGAACCGCGGGTTGAGGGTCTTGATGAGGTTGTTCTCGAGCAGCAGGGCCTCCGCCTCGGAGGAGGTGACCGTGGTCTCCATGCGCTCGATGCGCGAAACCATGTGCCCGATGCGCGTTCCGCCGTGATCCTTCTGGAAATAGCTGGAAACGCGCCTTCTCAGGTCGCGCGCCTTGCCCACGTACAGCAGCGTGCCGTCGGCCGCGAAGTAGCGGTACACCCCCGGCAGGTGGGGCAGCGCGGCCACCTGGCGCGCCAGTGCGTCGTCGGCGGCCACCTCAGGCTCCCGCGGCGCGCGCCTCGGCGGCGGCGCGCTCGAACACGTCCCGGAACATGGCCGCCGTCAGGCGCCCGGTGTTCTGGTTGTAGCGGCTGCAGTGGTAGCTGTCGTACAGGCGCAGCGGGCCGAGCTCGTGGCGCGCGCCGTGGGCGAATCGGGCCGAGGAAGCCTTGCGTCCCAGGGCGTGCAGCACCGCCCCATGGGCCACCGTGCCCAGCGCCAGCACCACGGCCAGGCTGGGCATCGCCTGCATCTCGGCGCGCAGGTAGGCATTGCATTCGCGCACTTCCGCAGGCAGCGGCTTGTTGCCGGGGGGAAGGCATTTCACGCTGTTGCAGATGCGGCAGTCCAGCATGCGCATGCCGTCGTCGGCGCGGATGCTGGCGGGCGGGTCGCCCTGCCGCACGGGGGGCTCGCGCGAGGCCAGCCCCAGCCCGCCCAGCGTGGCATACAGCAAGGGGCCGGCGCCGTCGCCGGTGAAGGGGCGGTTGCTGGCGTTGGCGCCGTGCAGCCCCGGCGCCAGGCCGACCACCAGCAGGCGCGCCGACAGCGGGCCGAAGGAGGGCACGGGCAGGCAGGCGTACGCGGGATGGTGCTGGCGCACCTGGTCGCGGAACTCCGCCAGGCGTGAACAACGGCGACAATGGGAGTCGTACACCGGATGTCCGGATGGCGCTGCGAGTTCCGCGGCGCTCAGCGCGGACACGCGCCCTCGTGTGGATTGCTTGTGATGAACCATCCCCTGAACTGCGATCTGTTTTGCCATGTCGTGGACAATTTCGGCGACATCGGCGTGGCGTGGCGCCTGGCCAGGCAGCTGGCGCACGAGCACGGCTGCGTCGTCCGGTTGTTCGTCGACGATTTGAACACCTTCGCGGCGATCTGCCCGCAGATCCAGCCGCGCATGGGACAGCAGACCATCGACTCGGTCAGTATTCTGCCGTGGTCGCGCCAGCAGCAACTCGACCCCGCCGACGTGGTGGTCGAACTGTTCGGCTGCCACCTGCTGCCGGGCTTCATCGAGCGCATCCAGCGCCTGGGGGCGCGCCGG
>DAIDHU010000193.1 GCA_027451915.1 Thiomonas sp.
GACCCGCCAGGGCGTGATCAGCCTGCTCGACCTGCGCCTTTCGGCCGGCATGATCGAGGGGCGCAAGCTGATGCGCTATTTCCGCGAGCGCTTCGAGGACCCCGGCATCGAGCACCTGCCGCGCGCCTTCGCCTGCGTCGCGACCGAACTCGACAGCGGCCGCGAGGTCTGGCTGCGCGACGGTCCGGTGCTCGACGCGGTGCGCGCGTCCATCGCGCTGCCGGGGCTGTTCACGCCGATGCAGCGCGACGGCCGGTTGCTGGTCGACGGCGGGCTGGTCAACCCGGTTCCCGTCTCGCTGTGCCGGGCCATGGGCGCCGACGTGGTGATCGCGGTGGACCTCAACTGGGATCTGGTGGGCAGGCGTTCGCGCCCGGCGCCTTCGCTCTATGCCGAGCCGACCCAGGCCTCCGAGGCCGAGGAGGCGGTGCAGGAGCAGGCCGAGACCGCCGCGGGAGCACGCGGGCGCAAGCGCAGCCTGGAAGCGTTGTGGAGCCGGCTGTGGCCCAGCAGCGACGCGCCGCCCGCGCTTCCGATGCCCTCCATGCTGGGCGTGCTCACGGCCAGCCTCAACATCATGCAGGTGCGCATCACCAACAGCCGCCTGGCTGGCGAGCCCGCCGACGTGGTCATCCGCCCCCGCGTGTCGGGCATCGGGCCGTTGGACTTTCACCGCGGCGAACTCGCCATGGCCGAGGGCCTGCGGGCCGCCGAGCACGCCTTGCCCCTGTTGCGCGAACTGCTCGCCTGAAGCCCGCGCCGCGCCGGCCCGATACACTGCGGGCATGCGCATCCTGCTATCCAACGACGACGGTTACCTGGCCCCGGGTCTGCACGCCTTGTTCGCCGGGCTGAGGCGACTGGCGGAGGTCACGGTGGTGGCGCCGGAGCAAAACGCCAGCGCCGCTTCCAACGCCCTGACCCTGAGCCGTCCACTTTCGGTGTTTCGCGCCGAGAACGGCTTTCTGTACATCAATGGCACGCCGTCGGATTGCGTGCACATCGCGCTCACCGGGCTGCTGGATTTCCGTCCGGACCTCGTCGTCAGTGGGGTCAACAACGGCGCCAACCTCGGCGACGACACCATCTACTCCGGCACCGTGGCCGCGGCCACCGAGGGTTTCCTGTTCGGGTTGCCGGCCCTGGCGGTGTCGCTGGTGCACAAGGGCTGGGAGCACGTGGACACGGCCGTGGAGGTCGCGGTTCGCGTGGTCGAGCGCATGATGCGCGACCCTGGCGCGCCGGCGGCACTGTACAACCTGAACGTGCCGAACCTGCCCTCCGCGCAGCTGCGTGGCGTGCAGGTCGCGCGCCTGGGCAAGCGTCACCCGAGCCAGCCCGTGGTGATGCAGCGCAACCCACGCAATGAACCCGTGTACTGGATCGGCTCGGCCGGCGATGCGCTGGACGACCAGCCCGGCACCGATTTCCATGCCATAGCGCAGGGCTTCGCCGCGTTGACGCCGCTGCAGCTGGATCTGACCCACCATCGTCTGCTCGAGTCCAGCCGCGAGCGTTTCGCGGATCTTGCGCAGCCGTCCTGACGCGACCCGCATGGCGACCGGCCCCACCCCGAAACGCGCGAGCTTTCCGGCACGCCTGCCCTCGGCGGGCAGCCCGGCGAGCGCTTCGGGGACGCCCGGCGCCGTGCGATCTTCCATGCCGCCTTCGGCGCGGCCCGCGGCGCCTCCCTCCGGCGCGGGCATGGATTCCCAGGCGGTGCGCAGCGCCATGGTCGAACGCCTGCGCGCGCTCGGCGGCATGGACAGCGCGGTGCTGGAGTCCATGCAGCGCGTGCCCCGGCATCTGTTCCTGGAGCCGGGCCTGGCCGCGCAGGCCTACCTGGACAATGCCCTGCCCATCGGACATGGCCAGACCATCTCCAAGCCCTCGGTGGTCGCGCGGGCGGCCTCCGTGCTGCTGCAGGCGCTCGGCGGACGCCCGGCCAAGGTGCTGGAGATCGGCACCGGCTGCGGCTACCAGGCGGCGGTGCTGGCGGGGGTGGCGGGCGAGGTCTACAGCATCGAGCGCATACGCGCGCTGCACGAACTGGCGCGGCGCAACCTGCGGGCGCTGCGTCTTCCCAATCTGCGCCTGCTGCTGGGCGATGGCATGCTGGGAGCGCCGGGCGGCGCGCCCTTCGACGCGGTGATCAGCGCCGCGGCCGGCGAACAGGCGCCACCGGCATGGCTGGAACAACTGCGCCCCGGAGGCGTGCTGCTGGCGCCCCTGGGCCAGCCCCAGCGCCTGACCGCGATGCGCAAGCTCGGCGGGGGCAGGGTCGAGAGCTGGAGTGTCGAGGATGCGCGCTTCGTCCCTCTAAAATCTGGCGTCCTGTGACCTCGCGAGACCCTGAAACAGGCCCCTGCCCGCACTCCACCATGCGTCTGCTGCCCGCTGCCATCCTGCTGTTCTGCGCAACCCTGGCCGGCTGTTCCACCGTGGCGCTCAATCCGGCGCCGGTGGTCAGTCGCGCCGCCACCCCGGTGGGCTCGTCGATGCAGCCCGTGGCGGGTGCGTCCGCGGCCTCGGCCGGAGCCAGCGCCGCGCTGCCCGCCGGCTACTACCGGGTGCAGCGCGGCGACACCTTGCGCTCGATCGCCCGCAGCACCGGCCAGAGCTGGCGGCAACTGGCGGCCTGGAATCAACTGAGCAACCCTAACGTCATCGAGGTCGGGCAGGTGTTGCGGGTGTCGGCCACGACCGCGCCCCTG
>DAIDHU010000194.1 GCA_027451915.1 Thiomonas sp.
GCCATGACAATGAAAAAGCCATAGGGTTCGATGCGCGACAGCGCCAGCGCCTGGCGCAGCGGCAGCAGGCCCACCAGCACGCGTCCGCCGTCCAGCGGGGGGATCGGGAACAGGTTGAACACGAACATCACCAGGTTGACCTGGATCCCGGCGCGGGCGACGTCGAAAAAGAAGGCCTCGCGCAGGCCCAGGCGGCCCATGATCAACAGCGTCAGGCCGAACAGGAAGGCCTGCACGAAATTCGAGGCGGGACCCGCCAGTGCCACCCAGACCATGTCGCGCTTGGGGTTGCGCAGGGCGCCGAAATTCACCGGCACCGGCTTGGCGTAACCGAACAGGAACGAGCCGCCGGTTCCGAAATACAGCACCAGCGGCACCAGGATGGTACCGATGGGGTCGATGTGGCGCGCCGGGTTCAGCGACAGCCGTCCCATCATGTAGGCGGTGTTGTCGCCGAAGTGGCGGGCGGCATAACCATGCGCGGCCTCGTGCAGGGTGATCGCGAACAGCACGGGCAGCGCGTAGACGGTGATGGCCTGGATGAGTTGGTCCATGGTGTGGGGGTTGGTGGCGCCGGCGGGTTCAGTCCGGCTGGTCCAGGCCTAGCGAGGCGACATCTCCACGACCCTGGCGCAGCACCTCGGGGCTGGCGCCGCTGAGGTCGATGACGGTGGTGGGCTGCAGCGGGCAGGGGCCGGCGTCGAGCACCAGGTCGATCTGCTTTTCCAGGCGGGCGCGGATTTCCGAGGCTTCGTTCAGGGGATCCACATCCCCGGGCAGGATCAGCGTGGTGGCCAGCAGGGGCTGGCCGAGTTCGACCAGCAGCGCGCGCGCCACCGCGTGGTCGGGAACCCGCACGCCGATGGTCTTGCGCGAGGGATGGGACACCCTGCGCGGCACTTCGCGCGTGGCTTCGAGAATGAAGGTGTAGGGCCCGGGCGTGGCCGCGCGCAGCAGACGGAACTGGCGATTGTCGACCACCGCGTAGTTGCCCAGTTCCGACAGGTCGCTGCACAGCAGGGTCAGGTGGTGCTTGGCATCGACCTGGCGGATGCGCCGCAGGCGCTCGGCGGCGGCCTTGTCGTCGAGATGGCAGGCCAGCGCGTAGGAGGAGTCGGTGGGAATGGCGGCGACGCCGCCTGCGTGCAGAATCGCGCAGGCTTGCTTGATCAGGCGCTGTTGCGGATTGTCGGGGTGCAGGCTGAAGTACTGGGCCATGGGCGAGGGTTCGCTGGGACGGCGCGTGCCGTTCAGTGCAGGAGTTCCCAGATGGGGCGCAGGCCCTGGGGAAGCTCCGGCAGGCGCCCCAGGTCGCAACGGCTTTCGCGCGGGCAGTGGAAGTCCGAGCCGCGTGAGGCGCGAAGCCCGAATTCGCGCGCCAGCGCGGCGTACTTGCGCCAGTCGGCCGCGCTGTGGCTGCCGGTGACCACCTCGATGCCGGCGCCCCCGAGTTCCACGAAGCGCGCCAGCAGCTCGCGCTCGCGCTGCGGCGTGAAACGGT
>DAIDHU010000195.1 GCA_027451915.1 Thiomonas sp.
ACGACCAGACCCTGCCCTTCTACCTGCGCCGCGAGGTCACGGTGGTGCAATACCGCGGCGAACTCGATTTCGGCATCGGCCAGCAGCCCTCGCTGTGGGTGCCCACGCTGCGCGACTTCGCCGCGCGCTGGCGCAGCGCCAAACTGCCCCTGGCCTTCATGCCCAGCGGCGAGCTGCCGGCGCTGCGCGCGCTCGGGCTGCCGCTGCTGGTGATCGACAGCACGCCCCGCTACGTGGTCGTCGCCCGCCCCGACCAGGACTACGGCGCCGCGGCTCGCCAGGCGCGCGCGCGCCTGCCTGCGGCGTGGAATTCCCCATCCCCCCAGGAGAAGCGACCTTGACCCCCGTGGCCTTCGCGCTCGTGCTCACCGGCGTGATGCTCAACGCCGCCGCCCAGCTGCTGATCAAGGCCGGCGCCGACACCGCCGGCCATTTCACCTTCACCGCCGGCCACATCCTGCGCGCCGGGCTGCATTTCGCGATGCAGTGGCAAATCCTCGCCGGCCTGGCCTGCTATGCGATCTCGGTGGTGGTGTGGATTCTCGCGCTGACCCGCGTGCAGGTGTCCATCGCCTATCCGATGCTCTCCCTGGGCTACGTGGTCACCGCCTTCGCCGCCTGGGGCTTGTTCGGAGAGTCCCTGAACGCGCAGAAATTGCTGGGGATCGCCATCATCATCGTCGGCGTCGTCCTGCTCGCCCGTACCTGAAAGCCTTCCATGTCCTCTCCCAGCGCCGCCGGCGGCCAGGCCGCCGAATTCCTGCCCTTCACCCGTCCCGACATCGACGAGCAGACCATCGCCGGGGTGGTCGAGGTCCTGCGCTCGGGCTGGCTGACCACCGGGCCCTGGAATGCCCGCTTCGAGCAGGCGCTGTCGGAGTACTTCGGCGGCCGCACGGTTCGCGCCTTCAACTCCGGCACCGTGACCATGGAGATCGCGCTGCGCATGATGGGCGTGGGCGCGGGTGACGAGGTCATCACCAGCCCCCTTTCCTGGGTCGCAACGGCCAATGTGATCCTCACGGTGGGCGCCCGCCCGGTGTTCGTGGACATCGATCCGGCCACGCGCAACCTGGACGCCGCTCAGGTCGAGGCGGCCGTCGGCCCCCGCACGCGGGCCCTGCTGCCGGTGCACCTGGCCGGCCTGCCCTGCGACCTGGATCGCCTGTACGACATCGCCGCGCGCCGCGGCCTGCGGGTGCTGGAGGATGCGGCGCAGGCCATCGGCAGCAGCTGGCGCGGGCGCCGCGTGGGCAGTTTCGGCGATTTCGCCTCCTTCAGCTTCCACCCCAACAAGAATGCCACCAGCATCGAGGGCGGCTGCCTGGTGCTTCCGGCCGACGCCGACCCGGCGCTGGCCGAACGCTACCGCCTGCAAGGGGTGCGGCGCTTCGGCCTCGACGGCATGGACGTCGACCTGGTGGGCGGCAAGGCCAACCTGACCGACGTGGCCGCCCGCGTGGGCTGGGGCCAGCTGCAGCGCGTGGAGGCCTTCAACGCGCGCCGGCGCGAGCTGGCGCGGGCCTACTTCGAGGGCGCGGACGCGGCCGGTCTGGGCGCGCGCGGCGTGCAGCTGCCCCCGCGCGAGTTCAGGGATTCCAACTGGCACATGTTCCAGGTGGTGCTGCCCGCGCAGGCGCCTCGCGCCGCGGTGATGCAGGCGCTGAAGGACCGCGGCATCGGCAGCGGCGCGCACTATCCGCCCATCCACCTGTTCAGCCTGTACCGCAAGCTGGGCTTCGGCCCGGGCGACTTCCCGCACGCCGAGCGCGTCGGCGCCGGCATCCTCACGCTGCCCCTGTTCCCCTCGATGGGCGATGGGGACGTCGAACGCGTGCTTCGTGAACTTTCGGCAGTGCTGCGAGAATTCGGGGTATGAGCCAGCAGCCTTCCAACCAACCCGCACTTTCGGTGGTCGTGCCCGTATACAACGAGCAGGACGGCCTGGGTGCCCTGTTCGCGCGCCTGTACCCCGCGCTCGATGCGCTGGGCGAGCGCTACGAGGTGATCTTCATCAACGACGGCAGCCGCGACCGCTCGGCGGCGCTGCTGGCGGCGCAGCAGCGCGAGCGTCCGGACGTGACCCGGGTGATCCTGTTCAACGGCAACTACGGCCAGCACATGGCCATCCTGGCCGGCTTCGAGCATTGCCGCGGCGAGATCATCGTCACCCTGGACGCGGACCTGCAGAATCCCCCGGAGGAGATCGGCAGGCTGGTGGCCAAGATGCGCGAAGGCCACGACTACGTCGGCAGCATCCGCCGCCAGCGCCAGGACAGCTGGTTCCGGCGCAATGCCAGCCTGTGGATGAACCGGCTGCGCGAGACCATCACCCACGTGCGCATGACCGACCAGGGCTGCATGCTGCGGGCCTACGGGCGCCACGTGGTCGACACCATCAA
>DAIDHU010000196.1 GCA_027451915.1 Thiomonas sp.
GCTGGTGGCCGCCACGCTGGGCACCGACCAGGACTCGCAGATCATCGATGCGCTCGGCGGCGAATACCGCGACCGTTTCCTGCTGCACTACAACATGCCTCCCTACGCCACCGGCGAGACCGGGCGCATGGGTTCGCCCAAGCGCCGCGAGATCGGCCACGGCCGCCTGGCGCGCCGCGCGCTGCAGGCGGTGCTGCCGAAAAAGGAGGCCTTCGCCTACACCATGCGCGTGGTCTCGGAGATCACCGAGTCCAACGGCTCCTCGTCGATGGCCTCGGTGTGCGGAGGCTGCCTGAGCCTGCTCGACGCCGGCGTGCCGCTGAAGGCGCATGTGGCCGGCATCGCCATGGGCCTGATCAAGGACGGCAACCGCTTCGCCGTGCTCACCGACATCCTGGGCGACGAGGAACATCTCGGCGACATGGACTTCAAGGTGGCCGGCAGTTCCACCGGCGTGACCGCGCTGCAGATGGACATCAAGATCCAGGGCATCACCCGCGAGATCATGCAGGTGGCGCTGGCGCAGGCGCGCGAGGCGCGCCTGCACATCCTGGGCCTGATGCAGCAGGCCGTGGGCGGCGCGCGCGCCGAGGTGTCGCAGTACGCGCCGCGCCTGTACACCATGAAGATCAACCCCGAGCGCATCCGCGACGTCATCGGCAAGGGCGGCGCGGTGATCCGCGCGCTGACCGAGGAGACCGGCACGCAGATCGACATCGCCGACGACGGCACGATCACCGTGGCCTCCACCGAAGCCGATCGCGCCAAGGAAGCCATGCGCCGCATCGGCGAACTGACCGCCGAGGTCGAGATCGGCCAGATCTACGACGGCACCATCGTCAAGCTGCTGGACTTCGGCGCGCTGGTCAACGTGCTGCCGGGTCGCGACGGCCTGCTGCACATCTCCCAGATCGCCAACGAGCGCATCGCCAAGGTCTCCGACCATCTGCAGGAAGGCCAGAAGGTGCGCGTGAAGGTCATCGAGACCGACGACAAGGGCCGCTTCCGCCTGTCGATCAAGGCCCTGCTGGGCGACGGTGGCGCGGCCCCGTCCGAGCCGCAGGCCTGAGCGGGCGCAGACCAGTGCAGCCATGAGCCAGACCATGCGGGTGGCCGAGATCACGACCCCGGGCGGGCCCGAGGTGCTGCGTTGGGCCGAGCGCCCTATGCCGCGCCCGGGTGCCGGCGAGGTGTTGCTGCGGGTTCGCGCCTTTGGCGTGAACCGCCCGGACCTGCTGCAGCGCCAGGGCTCGTACCCGCCGCCGCCTGGGGCTTCGGACATCCCGGGCCTGGAGGTCTGCGGCGAGGTGATCGAGGGTGACTACGCGGGCACCTCGCTGCGCAGCGGCATGCGCGTGGTGGCGCTGGTCAACGGCGGCGGCTACGCGGACTATTGCGTGGTGCCGGCGGGCCAGTGCATCGAAGCCCCGAAGTCCCTGAGCGACGTCGAGGCGGCGGCCATTCCGGAGACCTTCTTCACCGTCTGGCACAACCTGTTCCAGCGCGGCGGGCTCAAGCCCGGCGAGCATGTGCTGGTGCAGGGCGGGGCCAGCGGCATCGGCAGCACCGCGGTGCAGCTGGCCCGCGCGCTGGGCGCGCGGGTGTGGGCCACGGCGGGCACGGCGGCCAAGTGCAAGGCCTGTGTCGAACTCGGCGCCGAGCGCGCGATCCACTACCGTGAAGAGGATTTCGTGGAAGTGGTGCGGGAGTTCACCGACAAGCGCGGCGTGGACGTGATCCTGGACATGGTCGCCGGCGACTACGTGGCCCGCGAGCTGCGCTGCCTGGCCGAGGACGGCAGGCTGGTGATCGTGGCGGTGCAGGGCGGTGCGAGCGCGGGTTTCGACGCCTCGCTGCTCATGCGCCGGCGCCTGCACATCACCGGCTCCACGCTGCGTCCGCGCGACACGGCCTTCAAGAGCGCGCTGGCGCGCTCGCTGGAGCAGCATGTCTGGCCCCTGATCGAGTCCGGGCGCGTGCGCCCGCGCATGCATGCCGTGCTGCCCGCGCAGGAGATCGTGCGTGCGCACCAGCTGCTCGAGGCGGGAGAGCATGTGGGCAAGATCGCCCTGAGCTGGAACTGAGACCCGCGGGGGGCAGTCGCCGCCGCAGCCAACGACAAGAGGAGACGAACGCATGCGCCGAAAGATGGTCGCCGGGAACTGGAAGATGCATGGAAGCCTGCAGGCCAATCGCGCGCTGCTCGGCGAGCTTGTCGCCGCGCCGCGCCCGCATTGCGAGCTGGCGGTGTGCGTGCCCTTCCCGTACCTGGCGCAGGCGCAGGCCCTGCTCGACGGCTCGGGCATCGCGCTGGGGGCGCAGGACTGCTCCATGCACGAACAGGGCGCCT
>DAIDHU010000197.1 GCA_027451915.1 Thiomonas sp.
GGCGCGGGCGCCAGCCTGGAGCATTGGCTGTCCCTGCTGCGCGGGCATGACGCCGAGCGGCTGCGGCGCGAGCTGCAACAGGCGCAGATCCGCCTGGGCATGGAGCGCTTCGTGGCCGAGCTGGTCGCGCCGCTGACCACCGCCGTGGGCGAGTCCTGGATGCGCGGCGAGCTGCAGGTGTTCGAGGAGCATCTGTACTCCGAGACCATGCACCGGGTGCTGCGCGGAGCCATCGCCGCGCTGAGCTCCGCCGAGTCGCCGGCGCGCGAGCGCCCCCGCGTGCTGCTGACCACCATGGCCCAGGAGCCGCACGGCCTGGGCCTGCTGATGGCCGAGGCCATGATGTCGCTGGAAGGTTGCCATTGCGTGTCCCTGGGCGTGCAGACCCCCGTCGCCGACATGCTGCTGGCCGTGTCGGCGCACCGTGCCGATGTGCTGGCGCTGAGTTTCAGCGCCCAGCCCGCGCGCGCCCAGGTGCGCGACACCCTGTCGGCGCTGCGTGCCGCGCTGCCCGCCCGGGTGGAGATCTGGGCGGGCGGCTCCTCGCCCGCGCTTTCCCGGCCGCCGGCCGGGGTGCAGGTCCTGCGCAGCCTGCAGGCGCTGCCGCGGCGCGTGGCGGAGTGGCGCGCCGCCCACGGCGCGGGCTGAAGGCCGGGCCGCGCCGCGCCGGCTTGGCGCCGGCGCCGGGGGCTTCCTATACTGGACGCGAAGTCATCGCGTCGCCGGGCCCAGGATCCGGCGCCAGGTCCCGCCCCTGAACAGGAGAACGATGTGTTTCCCGAATACCGCGACCTGATTTCCCGGCTCAAGACCGTGGATGCGCATTTCGCCAGACTGTTCGAACGCCACAACGAACTGGACCAACGCATCCGCAACCTGGAGGAAGGCATCGAGACGGGAGACGATGTGACCATCGAAACCCTGAAAAAGCAAAAACTCAAGCTCAAGGACGAGCTGTACCTGATGTTGCGAAAAGCCGCCGCCTAAGTGGAATCCCGCAGCGTGGGTCGCTGGGCCGGCCTGGGACCGGCCCGGGGTGCGATCGACCATCTCAGCCGCGTGGTGTTCAGCCGCTACTTCACCAGCGGCCTGATCTCCGCCACGGGTACCTTCGTGCTGGGCTTTGTCGGCTACGCGCTGGGAGGCATGGGCGCGGCGCTCAGCCTGGGAAGCGGCGCGCTGATGGTGTCCTTCGCCGACAATCCGGCGCCGGTCGGCTTGAAGACGGTGGAATTGCTGTTCGCATCCTTCGCCGGCACCCTGTGCTTCGCGGCTGTCTGGGCCAGCGTGGCCCACCCCTGGGTGCAGCTCGCCGTGGTGCCGCTGCTGGGTTTCATCGCCGGCCTGGTCAGCCTCTGGGGCAAACGCGCCGTGGCGCTGGCCTTCTGCCTGCTGTTCATCACCATCATCACCCTGGGCATCCCTGCGCCGCGGGGCCTGGGACAACTCCTCGCGGGTAGCGGCTTGTTGCTGGCGGGGTCCCTGGCCTACACGGTCTACGCCCTGCTGATCGGGCGCTGGCTGCGCTCGCGCGTGAAGGAGCAGGCACTGGCCGAGCTGATCGACAGCCTGAGCGCCTACGCCCGCTGGCAGGGCTCCATGTACCTGCGTCAGGCCGCGAGCCCGGCCGCTCCCGGCGAGGGCGACGCCTACGCCCAGGCGGCTGCCCTGCAAGGCGCCGTCAACGACGCACTGCAATCGGCCCGCGACCTCGTGCTGCGCGAGGGGCGCGCGCCGCGCGACGCGCTGTGGACCCACATGCTGCTGGTGGCGCTGGACCTGTTCGAGGCCCAGCTGGCCGCGCAGATCGACGCGGCGCCACTGCGGGAGACCTTCGACGACAGCGACGTGCTGGATGCGCTGGGCCAGGGCCTGCAGCGCAGCGCCGAAGCCTTGGGCGCGCTGGCCCTGGCGCTGCTGTACGACCGCGAGTCGCCGCAGCGCCCTCCCCGCCCCGAGCGCTGGGACGCCGTGCAGCAGCGCGCCGATGCCTGGCTGGGCGCGCGCGGGCATGGCGAACTTCGCGAAGCGCGCTCGCAGCTCGACGCGCAATTGCAGACCCTGCGACAGGCCGACCGCCTGATCGCCGCGCTGGACCAGGCCTACGCCATGCGCGACACCCCGCCCGGCAGTCCCGATCTGCCCGACGTGCGCCTGTTCGTCAGCGCCTGGCGCTACGACCCGAAGCAGGTCCTGTCGCACCTGCGACTGGGCTCGCCGATTTTCCGCCACGCGGTGCGCCTCGCGCTGGCGCTGGGCGTGTCGCTGCTGGTGTCGCGCCTGCTGTTCTCGCACCAGACCCACGACTACTGGATCGCGCTGACCATCGCGGTGATCCTCCGCCCCAACTACGGAGTGACCCGCCAGCGCATCCGCGACCGTCTTCTGGGCACGATCGCCGGCTGCGTGCTGGTGGCGCTGTTCGTGGCGCTGCATCCCGGCCTGTACTGGCTGCTGCTCGCGCTGTTCCTGGCCATGGCCCTGGCCCGCACCTTCGTCACCACGCACTATCGCTTCACCGCGATGGCCGGCAGCGTGCTGGCGCTGCTGCTGGCGCAGCTGCTGCAGGAAAACACCCACATCCTGGTCCAGCAGCGCCTGCTGGACACGGCCATCGGCGCGGCACTGGCCTGGGCCGCCAGCCACGTGCTGCCGCGCTGGGAATACCTGGACGCGCCGCGCCAGCTGCGCGACCTGCTGGGGGCCCTCAGCCGCTACGCCCAGGTCGCGCTGGGGCGCGAGGCGAACCAGGAACGCGAGTCCCGGCTCGCGCGCAAGCAACTGTTCGACAACCTGGCGGCGATCACCGGTCTGTACGGCCGCATGCTCGAGGAGCCGCAGGCCCAGCGCCGCGCTCCCCGGGAGCTGGCGCAGATCATCACCCATGCCTACCTGCTGGCGTCACAGCTTGCCTCGCTGCGCCTGCTGCGCGCCCAGCTGCAGCCCCAGGGGCGCATCGACGCGGAGGCGCTGCAATGGATCGACACCTGCCGCGATCGCGTCCTGCGACGCCTGACGCCCTCGGCCAGCGCCGAAGCCGGGCCCGCCGAGGACTGGCTGGTCAGTGATGATCCGCTGCTCGCACGCCTGGCCCGCATCGGGCTGGAAGCCGCGCGCATCGGGCAGCTCCGCCAGCGCCTGCAGCGCCAAATGCGCAGCGCGGAGGCCCACGCGCGCGGCGCGTGAGCGCGGCCGCCCGCGCCAGTGAACCGGGCGCGGTCCGGCCGCGGGTCGGACCGCGGCGTTGACAGCGCTCGCGCGCTCCCCGTATGTTCTTCGGAACAGTCGGGCGGGCGCCGATGGCGGCACGCGCGGCTGCGCAACGCGCTTTCGCCCCACCGTCCAGCCTGCCCCTGCCCCCGCGCCCGCTCATGGAGCTTCGCGATCGGTCCATGCCGTCCCGGCGAAGCGCCGCCTACGCGCTGGCCGTCGTGTTGCCGCTGACGGCGCTGGTCCTGCGCGACGCGCTGGCCGGGGTCTACGGCGAGCGCCCGCTGCTGGTGCTGTTCATGGTGCCCATCACCGTGTGCGCCCTGCTGGGCGGACTCGGCCCGGGGCTGTTGTGCACCGCCCTCAGCGGCCTGATCGCCGCTGTAGGGCTGCAGGATCTGCCCGGCCATTTCTCCATCGTCCATGCGCGCGACTTGCTGCAGTGGAGCCTGCTGGTGGGCAACGGGGTGCTGGCCAGCGTGCTGGCCTGGTTCGTCGAGCGGGCACAGGCGGCCGAGGGCCGAGCCCGGGCCCTGCAGGCGGACACGGCTTCCTGGTACAGGGCCGTGGTGGAGAGTTCCGACGACGCCATCATCGGCACCGACCTGGACGGCATGATCATGGGCTGGAGCCACGGCGCGCAGGCCATGTTCGGCTACACGGCGCAGCAGGCCCTGGGCCGCAGCCTGGGCATCCTGTTCCACCCCGAGGATGCGCTGGAGCGCGAGCGCCTGCTCGCCAGCGTGCGCCGCGGCGAGGCCCTGCAGCACCACGAGGCCCGGCGCGTGCGCAGCGACGGCAGCGAACTCACCGTGTTCGTGTCGGTCTCGCCCATCCTCGACACCGAGGGACGGCCCGTGGGCTCGGCGCGCATCCTGCGCGATGTCACGCATCTGCGCCGGACCCAGCAACAGCTGCGCGAGCAGGTCCTGCAACTCAACGCGGATCTCGAGCGACGCGTGGCCGAACGCACCGCCGAACTCAGCGCGGCCAACCGCGAGCTCGACGCCTTCGCCTACGCCGTGTCCCACGACCTGCGGGCACCGCTGCGCGCGATGAGCGGCTTCAGCCAGGCCCTGCTGGAGGACCACGCCGATGAACTCCCCGAGCAGGGGCGGCTGTACCTGCGACAGATCGACATCGCCAGCCACAAGATGGGCGAGCTGATCGAGGGCATCCTCGCACTGTCGCGCAGCACCCGCGGCGAAGTGCGGCGCGACCCGGTGGACCTGTCGGCCCTGGGCGAACAGCTGCTCGGCGAGCTGGCGCGCGAGGAGCCCGGCCGGCAGGTGCAATGGGAGGTGCAGGCCGGCCTGCAGGCGCAGGCGGACCCCCGCATGGTCGAGGCCGTGCTGCGCAATCTGCTGGGCAACGCCTGGAAATACACGGCGCGCACCGACCGCGCCCGCATCCGGCTGTGCGCGGCCGAGCTCGACGGCGCGCCCGGCTTCGCGGTCGAGGACAACGGCGCCGGCTTCGACATGGCGCACGCGGCGCGTCTGTTCCGCCCCTTCCAGCGCCTGCACCGGCAGGACGAGTTCGCCGGCCTGGGCATCGGGCTGGCCACGGCGCAACGCATTGTCACGCGCCACGGCGGTACCGTCCGCGCGCAGGCCGCTCCCCTGCGGGGTGCGCGTTTCGAATTCACCCTGGCGCCGCCGGCCGTGCCGCAGCCCAGCCCCACGGAGCCCCCGGGCCCCACGGACCACGTCATCGCACCCTGAGGAGCGGCGCGCCCATGAACCCACTGTCGGTATTGCTGGTCGAGGACAACCCGCAGGACGAGATGCTGATCCTGCGATCCCTGCGCAAGATCCACCTGGCCAACAAGGTCGAGGTCATGCGCGACGGCCAGCAGGCGGTCGATTACCTGATGGCCGAGGGTGAGTTCGCCTCGCGCGATCGCGCCCAGCTTCCCGCCGTGGTGTTGCTGGACATCGGGCTGCCTCGCCTGTCGGGCATCGAGGTGCTGCAGCGCCTGCGCGACGCCGAGCACACGCGACTGCTGCCGGTGGTCATGCTGACTTCCTCCGATGAGGACATGGATCGTCTGCGCAGCTACGAATGCGGCGCCAACAGCTTCGTGCGCAAGCCACTGGACTTCGGAGAATTCGCCGAGACCGTGGCCAGCCTTGGCGCCTACTGGCTGCTCACCAACCGCCCTCCCCCGATGGACGGCAACTGAGCGGCGCCCCCGGCGTGCCGGAGGCCGGCCTCTTGTCCACGACCGGTGCTTTGAGCTATGATGCGCAGCTTTCGGGGGTATAGCTCAGTTGGTAGAGCAGCTGACTCTTAATCAGTAGGTCCAAGGTTCGAATCCTTGTGCCCCCACCAGGACAGATGCAACAAGGCCGGCCCGCGATGCGCGCCGGCCTTGTTTTTTTGCGCCCCCAAGTAGGATGTCGGCAGCCGGCGCCTTCGCGCCGGCCCCACCTCCACGAACACCCAGATGACCGACCCCATCCTCGTGACCGGCGGCGCCGGCTATATCGGTTCGCACACCTGCGTGGCCCTGATCGAAGCCGGCTACACCCCCCTGGTGCTGGACAACCTGTGCAACAGCAGCGCCGAATCCCTGGCCCGCGTGGCCCGCATCACGGGCGTGCGCCCCGCCTTGATCGAGGGCGACGTGCGCGACCAGGCGCTGCTCGAAAAGCTGCTGGCCCAGCACAAGCCGCAGGCCGTGATCCATTTCGCGGGCCTGAAGGCGGTGGGTGAATCGGTGCAGAAGCCGCTCGAGTACTACGACAACAACATCGGCGGCACCACCACGCTGCTGCGGGCGATGCAGGGCGCGGGGCTGCGCAACATCATCTTCTCCTCCTCGGCCACCGTGTACGGCGACCCGGCGACGGTGCCGATCCGCGAGGATTTCCCGCGCAGCGCGACCAACCCCTACGGACGCAGCAAACTGGTGATCGAGGACATCCTGGCGGATCTGCGGCGGGCCGACACGCGCTGGCGCATCGCCCGCCTGCGCTACTTCAACCCCGTGGGCGCGCATCCCAGCGGACTCATCGGCGAGGACCCCCGCGGAGTGCCCAACAACCTGTTGCCCTACATCACCCAGGTGGCGGTCGGTCGCCTGCCCCACCTGCGGGTGTTCGGCGGCGACTGGCCCACGCCGGACGGCACCGGCGTGCGCGATTTCATCCACGTGATGGATCTGGCCGAGGGACACGTGGCCGCGCTGCGTCACCTCCTGGCGCATGACGGCATGTTCACGGTCAACCTGGGCACGGGCCAGGGATGTTCGGTGCTCGAGTTGCTGCGGGCCATGGAACGCGCCAGCGGGCGCAAGCTGCCCTACGAGATCACCGCGCGGCGCGCGGGGGACATCGCCGAGTGCTGGGCGGACCCGACGGCGGCGCAGCAGCTGCTGGGCTGGAAGGCCGTGCGCGACCTCGACACCATCTGCGCCGACGCCTGGCGCTGGCAGCAGTCCAACCCCGAGGGCTTCGGCGCCGCCTGAGC
>DAIDHU010000198.1 GCA_027451915.1 Thiomonas sp.
ACCCAGGGGCTGCGCGCGACGGTGCATGAACTCGGCCGCGTCTGACAAGCCGAGGAAGGGGGACGAGCCCGTAGGCGCAGCCAGTGCAACTGCTAGCATGTTCGCCAGGGCGCCGCGGCATTCCGGGACGCGCCGGCGCGCCAGGCATGTGCGCCCGACCGGGTGCGCATGCGCCGGCAACCACGTTTGAAGCAGGGCACGCGCATGCTGCAGTCCGTGATCCAGAACTATCTCATTCGCCGCATCAAGGTCGACCCGGAGCGTTTCGACAATCCCCAGCTGCGGGTCGCCGACCTCGGGCTCGACTCGCTCGGGCTGGTGGAAATGCTGTTCGAGGTCGAGGAGCGTTTCGGCATGCGCCTGTCGGATCCGATGAAATTCCAGAACATGCGCTTTCGCGACATGGTCGCGGCCATCGAGGCCGAGCTGCGTGCCCACCACGGCGGTGAACTGCCCCAGCCCGGCGCGCTGGACATGTCTGCGCAACCCTGAACCAGGGGCGACGAGCTGAGTGCCGCGCCCGCCCCCGACCCGGCCCGGCCGCCGCGCGTGGTGGTGACCGGCATGGGCATGCTGTCGCCGCTCGGCGAGGACGTGCGGCGCAGCTTCGCCGCGGCGCTCGCCGCGCGCAGCGCGGTGCGCCCGGTGCCGGAGCCTGTAGCCGCCGGCCTGCCCGGCATGTTGGTGGCCGCCGCCGCGGTCGAGCCCGCGCCCCTGCTCGATGACGCCGACGCCGGCCTGGATCGTGCCACGCAATTCGCGCTGGTGGCCGCCGGCCAGGCGCTGGCCGAGGCCGGCATGCAGCCCCATCCCGCCGACGCGCATCGCGTGGGGGTGTACGTCGGCGTGGGTTTCGGCGGCGCGTGTTCGCTGGACGCGATGTTCACGCGCTATTTCCACCTGCTGCTCGGCGAGCAGGACGGGCGCCGGCGCGCCAGCGTGATGCACCCGCTGACCGTGCCGCGCCTGATGGCCAATGCGGCACAGGCGCTGGTGTCCATGCGCTTCGGCCTGCTCGGCATGGGCAACACCTACTCGGTGGCCTGTTCGTCGTCGGCCATCGCCGCGGGCGAGGCGATGCGCGCGATCCGTCATGGCTACCTCGACGCGGCGGTTGTCATCGGTACCGAGGCCATGCTGACGCCGGGCTCGCTGGTGGCGTGGAACGCGCTGCGCGTGCTGGCTCGCGCGGCGGACGGCGACCCCGCCACCAGCTGCCGCCCCTTCGACCTGCGGCGCAACGGCTTCGTGCTCGGCGAGGGGGCCGCGGCCCTGGTGCTGGAAAGCGAGCAGCGCGCCAGCTCGCGTGGCGCGCAGGCGCTGGCCGAGCTGGCCGGGTACGGCGCCAGCAGCGATGCCCACCATCTGACGGCTCCTTCCGTGGCCGGCCAGGTCGCGGCGATGCGCCAGGCGCTGCAAAGCGCGGGTCTGCGCCCGCAGGACGTGGGCTATGTCAACGCGCACGGAACGGCCACGGAACTCGGCGACGTGGTCGAGGCGCAGGCGCTGGTCGAGGTGTTCGGCCCGGCGCACCAGGGCCCCGCGGTCAGTTCGACCAAGGCCGTGCATGGACACCTGATCGGCGCCGGTGGCGCCACCGAGCTGATCCTGGCGATCCAGGCCATGCGCAGCGGCACGCTGCCTTGCACGGCCAACCTGCTCGAGCCCGATCCGCGCTGTGCCGTCGACCTGGTCATCGGCCGCGCGCGCGCCGGCTGTCGCGTGGATGCGGTGATGTCCAACTCGTTCGCATTCGGCGGCAGCAACGCCAGCCTGGCGGCCCGTCGAGTGCATGCGGGCGCCGGAGACGGGTCGTGACGCGGGCCGCGACGCGAGCCGTCTCGCAATCGGTCCCGGCGCGGCGCATCGGGCGCGCGCTGCGCTCCCACGGCGCGCTCAAGGGCATCGGCATCACGCTGATCATGAGCCTGTTCTTCAGCGCATACTTCTACCTGCTGCACCATCCGGACGGCCCGGTGACCACCATGCCGCTGACGGCTGCGGATCGCTGGATCGGATTCGAGCCCTGGGCGCTGGCGCCCTACCTTTCGCTGTGGGCCTATGTGTGCCTGCCGGCCGTGCTGATGCATTCGCGACGTGAACTGCTGCGCTTCGGGCTGGGCATCAGCGCCGTGTGCCTGGCCGGCCTGCTGATCTTCCTGGTCTGGCCCACGCGCGTGCCGTCGATGGCGGCCTACTATGTCGGGCACCCCGATTTCCGCCTGCTGCGGGGAATCGACGCCGCCGGCAACGCCTGCCCGTCGCTGCACGTGGCGTCCGCCGTGTTCGCCGCGCTGTGGTTCGAGCGCGTGCTGCCGGGCCTCGGGCTGGGCCGGCGCACGCGCCTGTTCAGCTGGCTGTGGTGCGCGCTGATCGTCTACTCGACCATGGCGGTCAAGCAGCATGTGCTGGTCGACGTGCTGAGCGGCGCGCTGCTGGGCGCGACCGGCGCGCTGCTGGCGCGCGGCCTGCCGCGCGCGTCGACGCTGGCGCCGGCGGCCGTCGGCGCGGACCCCGGCGGGCTATGATTCCGGCGTGATTTCGTAGTGTTCTGGGACATCCCGCCGTCATGTCGACCCCCTCTGTCATGCCGCCCGACGTCGACCCGGAGTTCGTCCGGGAAGTCGGCCAGCTCATCATTCAATCCCTGGACCTGGAGCTCTCGGCCGACGCCATCGACCCCGATGCCCCGCTGTATGGCGACGGTCTGGGCCTCGACTCCATCGACATCCTGGAGGTCGCGCTGGTGCTGTCCAAGAAATACGGCGTGCAACTGCGTGCAGATGATGCCGACAACCATCGCATCTTCAGTTCCCTGCGGCAGCTCGCCGGGCATGTCGCGGGGCTGCGCGCGACGTGAAATCCCCGCGCTGCAGTCGCGTGCTGCGCACGCTGGCCACGGCTGCGTGCATCGCCTGCCCGCTGCTGGCCTACGCCGCGGGCGGGCGCGCGCAGCCCGGGCTGCCCGCGGTCGCGCTGACCTGGGGGCCGCTGGCGCTGCTGGGCGCCTGGTGGATCTGGCGCAGCCGGCTGCGGGCTTGGCTGGGGCTGCTGGCGGCGTTGCTGCTGCTCGGGCTGTGGCAAGAGCGCGCGCTGTGGCTCGGCCACCTGGGCGTGGCCTACCTGCTGGAACATGCCGGCAGCCTGAGCCTGCTGGGCCTGATGTTCGGCGGCACGCTGCGCCGTGGCCAGGTGCCGCTGGTCACGCGCTTCGCCGCCGGCGCGCATCCGGCGATGTCGGCTTCGCTGCGCGCGTACACGCGCGGCGTGACCGTGGCCTGGACCGGGTTTTTCGGCGCGATGGCCTGCACGTCGGCGCTGGTGTTCGCGCTGCGCCCGCTTCGCGACTGGGCGCTGTTCGCCAGTGTCTGGACTCCCGCGCTGGTGGTGCTGATGTTCGTGGCCGAATACGCGGCGCGCATGGTGCTCGTCGCCCCCGCCGAACGCTCCGGGCCCTGGGAGGCGGTGCGCGCCTACCTGCGCTACACGGCGACCCGAGACGGCGCCGGCGAGGCGCGGCAGTGAGCACCGGGCGCGGCAGCCAGCCGCACAGCGCGGCGCTGCCCCTGCTGTCGCGCAGCGAAGCGCACGAGGTGTTCGCCTGGCGCCATGGGCGCCCGGTACGCGTGGGCGAGTTCCTGGCCGACGTGGCACGCGTGGCGGAGGCCATGCCGGCGGGCGCGCATGTGCTCAACGTGTGCCAGGACCGCTACCACGTCGCCGTGGGCTTTGCCGCCGCCATGCTGCGTGGCAAGCTCAGCCTGCTGCCCCCGACCCGCACCGAGGACATGCTGCGGCGCCTGCGCGAGCAGGCACCCGACCTGTTCTGCCTGGTCGACGGGCCCTGCGACCTGCAGTTGCCGCAGATGGACTACGCGCGCACGCGCCCCGCGGCGGGCGCGCCGGGCCTGGACGCGATTCCCGAGCTGTCGGCCGATCGCGTGGTGGCGCGGGTCTACACCTCGGGGTCGACCGGCGCGCCGCTGCCCCACGACAAGACCTGGGGCTCCCTGGTGGCCTGCATTGGCGCCGGGCGCGAGCGGCTGGGCCTGCCGCCGGGCACCACGCTGGTGGGCACCGTGCCGGCGCAGCATATGTACGGCTTCGAGTCCACCCTGCTGATGGCCCTGCACGGCGGGCTGGCGCTGAGCGGGGCACACCCCTTCTACCCGGCCGACATCGTCGAGGAGCTCGCGCGCGTGCCCGAGCCGCGCATGCTGGTGTCCACGCCCGTGCACCTGCGCGCCCTTCTTTCCAGCGGGCTGGACATCCCGCGCCTGGCCATGGTGCTGTGCGCCACGGCCCCGCTGGCCGCCGGGCTCGCGCGCGACATCGAGGCGCGCACCGGCGCCCCGCTGGTGGAGATCTACGGCTCCACCGAGACCGGGCAGATCGCCACCCGGCGCACCGCGCGCACCGAGGCCTTCACCTTGCTGCGCGGGGTCGAGCTGGTGCCGGTCTCGGAGGGCCTGGCGATGGCCCGGGGCGGGCACCTGCTGGCGCCGACCCCGATGCACGACCTCATCGAGCCCCTGGGCGGCGGCGATTTCCTCCTGCATGGACGCAGCGCGGACATGGTCAACGTGGCCGGCAAGCGCAGTTCGCTGGCCCACCTGAATCACCAGCTGTGCAGCATTCCCGGCGTGCTGGACGGCGCCTTTTTCGCGCCCGAGCGCGGCGCGGACGACGTCGTGGGCCGGCTCATGGCCTTCGCGGTCGCTCCGCAATGGACTCCCCAGGCGCTGCGCCAGGCCCTGCGCGAGCGCATCGAGCCAGCCTTCCTGCCGCGCCCGCTGGTGCTGCTGCGGCAATTGCCGCGCAATGCCACCGGCAAGCTTCCGCATGCGGCGCTGGCGGCGCTGGCGGCCCGTCATGGCGAATCCGTCGAGGCCTGCCACGATGCGCGCTGAAACTCCGCTTGGCGCCTACGCGCCGGAGCATCCGGCCTTCGAGGGTCACTTTCCCGGCGACCCCATGGTGCCCGGGGTGCTGCTGCTCGATGCCGCGCTGCATGCGCTGTGCGAGGCCACCCGGGACGCCCCGGGCGGATGGCGCCTGGACAGGGTCAAGTTCCACGCGGTGGTGCGCCCCGGCGCAGCCCTGGCCGTGCACGGCGAACCCGGCGCGAGCGGCGGCTTCAGCCTGCACCAGGGCGGGCGCGTGGTGGCCACCGGCTCGCTGGCGCCCCTGGAAACCGGCGCCGAGGGACCATGACCGAGCCACGCGCAAGCGCCGGCACGCCCGAGCGGCACGGCCCCGGCTCGCGCCCGGCGGCGTGGACCCAGGACGGCGAGCGCAGCAATCCTTGCATGCTGCGCCTCATGACCTGGATCTCGCTGCGCCTTGGGCGCCGGCTCGCGCGCGTGGTACTGCTGGGCATCTGCGCCTACTTCCTGGCCTTCGCGCCCAGGGCCCGCCGCGCCAGCGCCGCCTACCTGGCCCGGGCGCTGGGCCGCCGGCCGCGCTGGCGAGATCGCTTCGCCCACATCCATACCTTCGCCTCCACCATCCACGATCGCGTGTTCCTGCTCCACGAGCGCGCTGAACTGTTCGACATCCGCGCCCGCGGCACCGAGCACGTGGAGGCCGCGATCGCCCAGGGGCGCGGGCTGCTGCTGCTGGGGGCGCATTTCGGCAGCTTCGAAGTGCTGCGCGCCGTGGGCCAGTTGCGGCGCGGCCTGACGGTCTCGCTGCTCATGTACCCGGACAACGCGCGCAAGATCAACGCCGCGCTGCAGGCCGTCAAGCCCGAGGCGCAGCAGGACATCATCGCCCTCGGCCGTCCCGATTCCATGCTGCGGGTCAGCGATGCGCTGGACGCCGGCGGCATCGTGGGCATCCTGGCCGACCGTTCGCTGCACGACGATGCCACGGCGCGGCGCGAATTCCTGGGCGCCGAGGCCGCGTGGCCCCTGGGGCCGTTGCGCATCGCCGCGCTGGTGCAACGCCCGGTGTTGTTCATGGCCGGGATGTATCGCGGCGACAACCGCTACGAGGTCGTGTTCGAGCCCCTGGCCGATTTCTCGGGGGTGCCCCGGGGGGCGCGCGCGGACCTGCTCGAGCAGGCCCTCGACCGCTATGTGCGCCTGCTCGAGCAACATTGTCGGGCGGCGCCGTTCAACTGGTTCAACTTTTTCGACTTCTGGGCCTGCGCGCCGGACGCGCCCGGCGGGGGGCCCCGGCCATGATCGGCTGCGAAGCCGGCGATCGCGCGGACCGGAGTGCATCGCGGCCGTCTCGCCCGGGCGCGCGGCGCCGGCTGGCGCTGGCCGGCCTGGCGCTGGCCATGGCGGCCGGGCTGGCCCTGCCTCCCGCGGCGCTCGCCGCGCCCTGGGACCTGGCCGCGCTGATGGGCATGCTCGCGGCGCGCAAGTCGGGGGAGGCGAGCTTCGAGCAAACCAAGACCCTGGCCATGCTGGACGCGCCCATCCATTCCTCGGGCATCCTGCGTTTCGAAGCTCCGGACATGCTGGAGATGCACACTCTGGAGCCCACCCAGCAGCGCATGGTGGTGCGGGGGCGCCAGGTGAGCGTGGAAGTCGCCGGGCGCTCGCAAACCTTCGACCTCGAGCGCAACCCCGCGGCCGGCGCGCTGGTCGAGGGCATCCGCGCCACGCTCGATGGCGATCTCGCCGGGCTGCAGCGTGGCTACCACACGCGCCTGCAGGGCGAGCAGCGCCAATGGACCCTGGTGCTCGTGCCGCGCCTGCCGGCGGCGCGGGCGCGCGTCAGCGAGATCGATCTCAGCGGCTCGGGCGCGTCGGTGCGCAGCATCGCCGTGTTCGAGGCCGACGGCGACCGCTCGTGGATGCGCATTCACGAGTCCTCAAGGCCGTGACGCGGCGTCGCGCGGGCGTCCTGCTGGCCTGGGTGGCGCTGCTCGCCATCGCGCTCGGCCTGGCCCTGCGCGCGCGCTTCACGGCCGACATGTCCGCCTTCCTGCCCCATGCGCCGGACGC
>DAIDHU010000199.1 GCA_027451915.1 Thiomonas sp.
AAATCATCGCGCCCGGCGAACTCCGGCGCGTGGCCCTGGTCGTAGCGGTAGTAGCCGCTGGCGCAGAACACCCAGCGCGCGCGCAGGGTCAGCGGCTTGCCGTCGGCATCGCGCAGTTGCAGCTCCCAGCTGCGCCTGGCCGAACTCCAGTTGGCGCGCACGACGCGGTGGCGGAACAGGATGTGCCGATCGATTCCGGCGTCTCGCGCGGTGCGCTGCAGGTAGCCCTTGATCGCCGCGCCGTCGGCCAGCGCGACATCGCTGCTCCACGGCTCGAAGTCGTAGCCGAACGTGAAGAAGTCGGAATCCGAGCGCACGCCCGGATAGCGGAACAGGTCCCAGGTGCCGCCCAGGTCGGCGCGCGCCTCGATCACCGCGTAGTGCGCTCGCGGCATGGTTCGCTGAAGGTGCCAGGCCGCGCCGATGCCGGACAGCCCGGCACCGATGATGACTACGTCGAGGGTCGATTCCGCCACGGGATACGGGATTTGCTTGTATGCACCTGAACTTAGCCGGGAATCGGCGCGCGGGCAAGGCCCGGTCCAGGTTGCTCTCAAGCAGACGCAGGGCCGCCCCGAGTTTCCTGACCCCCACGGGGGATGAGGCCGGACCAGCTGCTGTGCCTGCGCACAGCAGCGCGCCGGCCGAATCCGAGCAGCCTGCAAGCTGCGAGGTGGAACAGGCTGGGCGCAGGAATGGTCAGGCCGCGCGCACCTCGGCCAGCGCCGCGCTGGCGCCGCGGGTCAGCCAGGCGACGTCCGAGTGCAGCGCGATCATGTGGAACCCGGCGCGACGCCATTGCAGCCACTGCTGCGGGCTGGCGGCGAACATGCCCAGCGCCCGGCCCCGGGGGCTGTCTCAAGGAAACGCAGGGCCGGACCAGCTGCTGTGCCTGCGCACAGCAGCGCGCCAGCCGAATCCTAGCAGCCTGCAAGCTGCGAGGTGGAACGGGCTGGGCACAGCCCAGCCCTGGGGGCTGTCACCAAGTGCCGTGCAAGCCCCAGTAGATGATGAACACCGCCACCAGCGTCGACAGAGCCCACACCCACGGCGGCATCATCATCCACAGGCGCTCGACCATGCCATGCGGAACGAGCTCCGGCTCGCCCCGCACGTGACGCTCGAAGCGCCCGAAGAAATCCTCGATCAGCCCGCGCACCGCGCTGTCGACCAGCGGCTGTCCCATCTGGGCGATCGCGCCTCCGACCTCGGCGCTGGCCTGGTACTGCATCTGCGTCCCGCCGCCCCCCGGCTGCAGCGCGATCAACGCGCGGCCGATGCCGAAGCCGGCGTGGCCTCCGTTGCCCTCGAAGCGCAGCACGTAGCTGTGCGGGGGATTCACGTCCTCCAGCACCAGGGTGCTGGAAAACCGCGTCCTGTGCCCGGCGATGTCGAGCTCCTGCACGACGTCGAAATGCCCCGGGCCCGTCTGCACCAGCTTTTCGCAGCCGGGGATGCACGCTCGCAGAACCGCGGGGGAATTCAACGCCTCCCAGGTCTGGTCGGGGCTGAGGGGAAGGTGGCGCTTGCCTTGAACGTCCATGGTCGGTCTCGCGGAAGGATGGCGCGCGGACCCGGTCCAGGCCCCCGCTATATACGTACGTTCTTATATTGTTGCGAGTCGCGAATGGTTTCAAGCTGCAACGCAACATTCCGCGGGTAAATACTCCCTAGGGATTTCATCGATGGCTTCGCGGGCACCTCGCGCGACCGCCCCATGCCCTAGCAGAGCCGCCGCGGGCCGCGGCACGCTACAGTAGAGCGCCATGAACATCGTGATCCTCGACGACTACCAGGACGCCGTGCGCAAGCTCGCATGCTTCGAGCGGCTCGCCGAACATGACGTCAAGGTCTTCAACAACAACGTCAAGGGAGCCGGGCAGCTGGCCGTGCGCCTGCGCGACGCCCAGGCGGTGGTGCTCAACCGCGAACGCACCGCGCTGAGCGCGGCGCTGCTCGCGCGCTGCCCGAAACTGCGCCTGGTGGTGCAGACCGGGCGCATCGGCGGGCATGTCGACGTCGACGCCTGCACGCGCATGGGAGTGGCCGTGCTCGAGGGCAGTACCGACCCCGCTCCG
>DAIDHU010000200.1 GCA_027451915.1 Thiomonas sp.
GGGCGCGCAAGCGGCCCAGGGGTCGAGCGGCGCGAGGCCTGGCGCCGACGCGGGCGGCGCCGCTCGGGCCAAGGCGCGTGCGCTTCCCGCGGCGGCGCAGCCGGAGCAGGGCTACACCCGCTGGAGCTTCGGCACCCTGCCGGAGTTGCTGGAGATCCGGCGAGGCGCGGCGACGCTGGTGGGATTCCCCGCCTTGGTCGACCGCGGCCAGGCCGTCGACATCGATGTGTTCGACACCCCGGAGGCAGCCGCCCAGGCCCATCGTGCCGGCCTGCGGCGCCTGTTTGCCCTGGCCTTGCGCGAGCCCCTGAAGGCCGCCGAGAAGGGCCTGCAGCAGGCCCTGCAGCAGGCCGCCTTCGCCTACATGCCGCTGGGCACGGGCGAGGAACTGCGTGAGCAGGTGCTGGACTCCGCACTGGACCTGGCCTTTCTCGGCGAGCCGCTGCCCACCGATGCGCAGGCCTTCGAGCGCCGCCTGGCCGAGGGGCGTCCACGCCTGCAGTTGCTGGTGCAGGAAATGGCACGCCTGGCCGGCTCCATCCTGCTCGAATGGAGCGCCGCGAGCAAGAAGCTCGCCGGTTTCAAGGCGCAGGCCTCGCTGCACGCGGACATCGCGCAGCAATTGCAGGAGCTGTTACCCAAGCGCTTCATGTCGGAGTTGCCGCCGGCGCGGCGATCCCACCTGCCGCGCTACCTGAAGGCGGTGCAGATGCGACTGGACAAGGTGCGCGCCGACCCTGTGCGCGATGCCCAGCGCCAGGCGGAACTGGCTCCCCTGCTGGCGCGCCTGCGCCGGGAGCTGCAGCTGGCGCGCCAGCAGGGCGAAGCCACGGCCGACCAGGGTCTGGAGGAGTTGCGCTGGATGCTGGAGGAATTGCGCGTGGCCCTGTTCGCGCAGGAGCTGCGCACGCCCTTCCCGGTGTCGGTCAAGCGCGTGGAAAAGGCCTGGAGCCAATGGCGACGATAGTCACCCAGGCATGCCGTCGCATGGGCGCATGCGGGCAAATCCATCTTTCGAACTAGGGATAACCCCGAATTAGCAAATACCAGCTTCCTTCACTACATTGCCGGAAACATTCGGCTTTTGTCGAATGAGCATCCGAGATGCGGGCCTGCGCCGCCCGCGCGACAAGGGGGGACTCGCCGCACGTGCCAGCACGCCGGCGTCACCCGCGCGGCGCGCGACGGTCACGGCGATCCCGCTGTCCCTCGATCCCGACCTTACGGAGATTCCTACATGTCCGATCGCGCCCCGGCACGCAAGCTGGGACCGCTGGCAGTGATCCTGCTGGCGATCCCCTGCGTCGCTGTGCTTGTCGTTCCCTGGTTCAACAAGACCGAACCCGCATGGATGGGAATGCCCTTCTTCTACTGGTGGCAGCTGCTGTGGGTGCCGCTGTCCAGCGTGTTCATCGGCATCGTCTACAAGCTGGTGGTTCCTTCCGGAAGCGGGGACTGTCGCGATGAACATCACCGCAACCGTCGTTTTCGTTCTCCTGTTCCTGCTGATCACCATCCTGGGCTTCGTCTCCGCGCACTGGCGCAAGGGGGACATGAGCCACCTGCACGAGTGGGGCCTGGGCGGCCGCCGCTTCGGCAGCTGGATCACCTGGTTCCTGATCGGTGGCGACCTGTACACGGCCTACACCTTCGTGGCGGTTCCGGCGCTGGTCTTCGGCGCCGGCGCCCTGGGCTTTTTCGCGCTGCCCTACACGGTGCTCGTGTATCCGATGGTGTTCGCGATCCTGCCGCGCCTGTGGGTGGTCGCGCACAAGCACAACTACATCACGGCCTCGGACTTCGTCGCCGGGCGCTATGGCAGCCCCACGCTGGCGCTGGCCATCGCGGTCACGGGCATCGTCGCCACCATGCCCTACATCGCGCTGCAGCTGGTGGGCATCCAGGTGGTCATCGGCGGCCTGGGCTTTCCCGCCGGGCACGGCCTGGTCGGGGACCTGCCGCTGATCATCGCCTTCGTGATCCTGGCCGCCTTCACCTACACCAGCGGCCTGCGCGCTCCGGCCTCGATCGCGGTGGTGAAGGACCTGCTGGTCTACATCACCGTGATCGCCATGGTCGTGGTCATTCCGGCCAAGCTGGGCGGCCTGGGCGCGATCTTCGCGCAGGTTCCCAAGGAGCACCTGCTGCTGCCGCCGGTCAAGAACGGCAACTGGGGCATGCAGTCCTTCTACGGCACGCTGGCCTTCGGCTCGGCGCTGGCGCTGATGCTGTATCCCCATGCCTCCACCGCGGTGCTGGCCGCCAAGGGCCCGAACACCCTGCGGCGCAACTGGGTCTGGCTGCCGGCCTACTCGCTCATGCTGGGCCTGATCGCCATGCTGGGCTACATGGCCTACGCCGGCGGTATCTCGAAACTGCCCGACCTGGCTCCGTACTTCAAGCAATACGGGCCGCAGTTCGCGATGCCGGGCCTGCTGCTGCACTACTTCCCGTCGTGGTTCGTCGGCGTCGGCTTCGCCGCCGTGGCCATCGGCGCGCTGGTGCCCGCGGCCATCATGTCCATCGCCGCCGCGAACCTGTTCACCCGCAACATCTACAAGGCCTTCATCAACCCGCAATGCTCGGTGCAGAAGGAAACCGACATGGCCAAGCTGGTGTCGCTGGTGGTCAAGTTCGGCGCACTGCTGTTCATCGTGTTCCTGCCGCTGAAGTACGCCATCCAGCTGCAACTGCTGGGCGGCATCCTGGTGCTGCAGACCCTGCCGGCCATCGTCTCGGGCATCTACACCCGCTGGTTCGACGCGAAGGCCCTGCTGCTGGGCTGGGCGGTGGGCCTGGGCTGGGGCATCTGGGCGGCCTCGCTCAGCGGCTTCAAGTCCTCGGCCTACGCGCTGCACCTGGCGGGCCAGATCATCCCCGCCTACATCGGCCTGTACGCCCTGGTCCTGAATTTCGTCGTGGCGATCGTGGCCACGCTGGCGATCCGTGCGCTGGGCATGGCCAACGATCGCGACGCGACCAGCGCCGCCGACTACGTGGGCTGAACGCCGGCCGCGAGTTTTCCGTGCCCGGGGGCGCGAGCCCTCGGGCTTTTTTTATGCGCCCTGGCTGTGGTGCAATGTCGTCATGTCCGAACCATCCTCCGTTGAAGCCCCGCGGCCGCCCGCGGGCGGCGCGCTGCAAGGTCTGCGCGTGCTCGAACTCGGCAGCCTGATCGCCGGCCCCTTCGCCACCCGGCTGATGGCCGAGTTCGGCGCCGACGTCGTCAAGGTGGAGACGCCCTCGCGTGGCGGCGACGCCGGCGGCGACCCGCTGCGCGGCTGGCGCCAGATGCACGCCGGCACCTCGCTGTGGTGGGCCGCGCAGGCGCGCAACAAGCGCTGCATCACGCTGGACCTGAAGGCGCAGGCGGGACGCGACATCGTGCTGCGACTGGTGCGCCGCTGCGACGTGCTGGTGGAGAACATGCGTCCCGGGGTGCTGGAAAAACTCGGCCTGGGCTGGGAGCAGCTCAGCCAGGTCAATCCTTCGCTGGTCATGGTGCGCATTTCGGGTTTCGGCCAGACCGGTCCGCTGCGAGCCCAGCCGGGATTCGGCGCCATCGCCGAGTCCATGGGGGGCATGCGCTACGTCACCGGCGACCCTGCCTACCCGCCGATGCGCTCCAACCTGTCGCTGGGAGACTCGATCGCCGCGCTGCACGCCGTGATGGGCGCGCTGATGGCGCTGCGCCACCGGGACGCCACCGGCGGACGTTTCGACGGCGACCGGGGAGGCGAGGGCCAGGTGGTGGACGTGGCGCTGACCGAGTCGGTGTTCAACCTCATGGAAAGCACCCTGATGGAATACAGCGTGGGCGGCACGGTGCGCGAGCGCTGCGGCAGTTCCATCGCCGGCATCGTGCCTTCCAACGTGTACCGCAGCGCCGGCGGCGAATGGGTGCAGATCTCGGGCAACGGGGACGCGATCTTCCGCCGCCTGATGCTGGCCATCGGGCGCGAGGACATGGCCTCGCGCGCCGACCTGGCGGCCAACCCCGGGCGCATCCGGGCCGCCGCCGAGATCGACCAGGCGATCCAGCAATGGGTCGGGCGCCACGAGGCCGTCGAGGTGGTGCGCGCCATGCGCGAGGCCGACGTGCCGGCCAGCCGCATCTACAGCATCGCCGACATCTGCGCCGACGAGCAATTCCAGGCCCGCGGCATGATCGAACGCCATGCGCTGGCCGACGGCACCCCGGTGGATGTTCCAGGGGTGGTGCCCCGGCTCGCGCGCACGCCCGGCGGCACGCGCTGGCTGGGCCCGGCGCTGGGCGCGCACAACGAGCAGGTGCTCGCCGAGCTCGGTTTCGACGCCGCGGCCATCGAGGCCCTGCGGCGCGACGGTGTGATCTAGTTTCCTGTCTCGCTGCTAGCGCTTGGCGTCGCCTTCGGTGCCGGCAGCCGCCTGGCCCGCTGCCCTCGGGGCTGGAGCCGCCTTGGGCCGGCCTTGCGATTTCTCGAGCGCGCGCCAGCCGATGTCCTGGCGGAACTGCATGCCCTCGAAACGGATCTGGCGCACCCCGCTGTAGGCACGCTGCTGCGCCATGCGCAGCGAATCTCCCAGCGCGGTGACGGCCAGCACCCGCCCGCCCGAGGTGCGCAGCACCCCGCCGTCCAGGCGCGTGCCCGCATGGAACACCTGCAGGTCCTCGGCGGGCGCCGGCAGGCCCTCGATGGCCCCGCCCAGGCGCGGCGCCTCGGGGTAGCCCGGGGCGGCCATCACCACGGCCAGCGCGGTGCGCCGGTCCCATTGCAGCTCCAGGCTGTCGAGCTTGCCGTCGATGGCGGCGTCCAGCACCTGCACGAGGTCGCTTTTCAGGCGCATGAGAATCGGCTGCGTCTCGGGGTCGCCCAGGCGGCAGTTGAATTCCAGCGTGCGCGCGTGGCCCTGGCGGTCGATCATCAGGCCCGCGTACAGGAAGCCGGTGTAGGGATTGCCGTCCGCGGCCATGCCCTGCACCGTGGGCATGATGATCTCGCGCATCACCCGCGCGTGCACCTCGGGCGTGACCACCGGGGCCGGCGAGTAGGCGCCCATGCCGCCGGTGTTCGGCCCCTGGTCGCCGTCGCGCAGGCGCTTGTGGTCCTGGCTGGAGGCCAGCGGCAGAACGCGGGTGCCGTCGACCAGCACGATGAAGCTGGCCTCCTCGCCCTCGAGGAAATCCTCGATCACCACGCGCGCGCCGGCTTCGCCATGCTGCACGCCGTAGGTGTTGCGCTCGAGCATGTCATCCACTGCCGCGTGCGCCTCCTCGGGCGTGGCGGCCACCACCACGCCCTTGCCGGCGGCCAGCCCGTCGGCCTTGACCACCAGGGCGCATTGGCGCTCGGCGATGTAGGCATGGGCCTGCGCCGGGTCGGTGAAGGTGCGGTGCTGCGCGGTCGGAATGCCATGGCGCTGCATGAATTCCTTCGCGTAGGCCTTGGAGCTCTCCAGCTGCGCCGCGGCGCGCGTGGGCCCGAAAATGCGCAGCCGGCGCTGGCGGAAATGGTCCACCACGCCGGCGGCCAGCGGCGCCTCGGGGCCCACGACGGTGAGGTGCACGTCCTCGGCCACGCAGAAATCCGCCAGGCGCTCGATCTCGGAGATCGCCAGGTTCTCCAGGTGCGGCACGCCCGCGGTGCCCCCGTTGCCGGGAGCCACGAAGACCTTTTTCACACGAGGGGAGTGGGCCAGCTTCCATGCCAGCGCGTGTTCACGGCCGCCGGAGCCGATGACCAGGATTTTCATGGGAAGTAGGGGCTGGGTCAGGCTGCGCCGCGACTCACGGCAGGATGGCGTTGTGGTCGACGCGCTGCACGTCGTCGAGGTCCTCGAGGGCGTCGACCAGCTTTTGCATGCGCTCGGCATCGGCGCCGGCCAGCTCCACGTCGACGCTGGGCTTCATGCCCAGCTCGGAGAATTCCGGCTTGAGCCCGGCCGCCTGCAGGCTGGCGGACACGGCCCCGAAGTCGGCCGGCTCGCACAGCACTTCCACGGAACCGTCATCCAGAGTGGCCACGTCCTCGGCTCCGCCGTCCAGCGCCGCCTCCATCACCTTGTCCTCGGGGGTTCCGGGGGCGAACAGGAATTGGCCGCAATGCTTGAACTGGAAGGCCACCGAACCCTCGGTGCCCAGGTTGCCGCCGAACTTGGACAGCGCATGGCGCACCTCGGCCACCGTGCGCACCCGGTTGTCGGTCATGCAATCGATGATCATCGCCACGCCGCCGGGGCCGTAGCCCTCGTAGCGGATTTCCTCGTAGTGCGCGCCCTCGAGGTTGCCGGTGCCGCGATCGATCGCGCGCTTGAGATTGTCGGCCGGCATGTTGGCCTCGCGCGCCCGGTCCAGCGCCAGGCGCAGCCGGGG
>DAIDHU010000201.1 GCA_027451915.1 Thiomonas sp.
GGGGTGCTGTGCGAGCAACTGCTGCGCGCGCGCGAGCCAGGTGAATTGCGCGACATCGCCGTGCGCGCCGCGCACACCCCCTCGCCTTCGCCACTGCTGGAGCAGCGCGAGGCCATCGACCGCCACTTCTCGCAGCCCGACCTGCCCGCGGTGCTGGCCTCGCTCGAGTCCGACCCGGGCGAATTCGCGCAACACGTCCTGGGACAATTGCGCCAGCGCTCACCCCTGATGATGGCGGTGTCCCTGGAGCTGGTGCGCCGCGCCCGGGGCATGGCGCTGGCCGACGAGCTGCGCCTGGAGCGCGACCTCATGTACCACTGCTTCCACCCGGCCGGCGGCGGGCAGGGCGACGCCATCGAGGGCATCCGGGCGCTGGCGATCGACAAGGATCGCCGCCCCCGATGGAATCCGGCGAGGGTCGACCAGGTGGACCCGCGGGCCGTGCGGGAGTTTTTCCTCAGCCCCTGGGCCCCCGAGGCCCACCCGCTGGCCGGGCTGCGGGACTGAGCGCAGCGCGCGGGCTCAGGGCCGCGTGCGCTGGCGCATGACCAGGTGCAGGCCGGCGGCGGCCAGCGCCATGCCCAGCCAGGCCAGCGGCGCCACGCGCTCTCCCAGCGCGGCCCAGGCGATCAGGGCCGTGGCCGGAGGCACCAGGAAGAACAGCGCCGACACGCGCGAGGCCTCGCCGTGGCGGATCATGGCCAGCAGCAATGTGATGCCCACGATGGAGTTGGCCACCACCAGGTAGGCCAGGGACAGCAGCATCTGCGGCGCCCATTGCAGGCGCATGGGCTCGAGGAACCAGGCCAGCGGCGCCACCACGGCCAGGCCGACCGTGTACTGGATCAGGTTCGCCGCCAGCGGGTGGGTGGGCGTGCCGAAGCGCTTTTCCCACAGCGTGGCCGCGGTCAGCGCCAGCAATGCGCTCAGCGCGAACACCAAGGCCAGCGGCGAGGCCACGTGGATGCCCGAGCGCGACACGATCACCAGCATCGCGCCGCATACCCCCAGCGCCAGGCCCAGCCAGCGCATCGCGTCCACGCGCTCGCCGGCGATGGCCGGGGCCAGCAGCCCGATGAGAATGGGCTGCTGCGAGGTGATCAGCGCCAGCGCGCCGGCCGACATGCCGTGCTTGAGGCTCAGGTAGGTGGAGCAGAAATAGCCCGCCTGCAGCAGCAGGCCGATCATCGCCAGGTGCCCCCACTGGCGCGCGCCGCGCGGAAAGCGCGGGCGCATCCAGGCACAGCCCAGGGCCAGCAGCGCCACCACGCAGGCATAGCGCAAGGCCAGGAAGGTCAGCGGATCCGCATAGCGCAGGCCCAGTGCCAGGAACACGAAACCGCTGGACCACAGCAGCAGGAACAGGGCTGGGGCGATGCGCAGCCAGGGCGGGGCGGCGGAGGAAGTGGGGGAGGGGGCGGTGCGGGATGCGGACATGGCGGGCATCCTAGGGCCTGGACCGACTGTCATGAATGGTTACGCATTCGCTCGCGCCCGGCTTGTCAGGAAAGCCCGAGTCCCCACGACCAAGCCGGCGTGGAGCGCATTCGATCCACATCGATTCACTTCCATCCATCCCTGCACACCATCAACGAGAGGAGTCTCACATCATGAACAAGCGTCAACTCGTCCAAGCCGCCGCCACCGCTTCGCTGCTGGCCCTGGGGTCCCTGGGCGCCGTCAGCGCCGCCCATGCCGACACGCTGGGCAAATGCTTCGGCGTGGCCACCGCCGGCCACAACGACTGCGCCGGCTTGTCGGGCCTGCATTCGTGCAAGGGCACCGCCAACATGAACTACAACCCCGGGGACTTCGTGGTCGAGCCCTCCGGCACCTGCGCCAAGATGGGCGGGCTGGACATGACCCAGGCCAAGGCCGTGCTCGCCTCCCCGGCGAAGACCAAGGCCTTCGAGGCGGCCATGACCAAGCGCATGATGTGAGCCCGGGGCGGATGCGGACTTCGGAGCCCGGGATGTCCATGCCAGACAGTCTGCCGGCCGCGTCGTCCGGCATCGGACTGCGCCATGCGCACTACGCGCAGGTGGCGCGCGAGCGCCCCGCGCTGGGCTTCCTGGAAGTGCATTCGGAGAACTTCTTCTGCCCTGACGATGCGCCCGCGCAGGTGCTTCGGCACATGCGCGGCCTGTACCTCCTGAGCCTGCACGGCGTGGGCCTCGCGCTGGGCTCGGCCTGCGGCGTGGACCCCGAGCACCTCGGGCGCCTGGCCGCGCTGGTCGAGCGCATCGAGCCCGCGCGGGTGTCCGACCATGCCTGCTTCGCCCGCGCGCCCCTGGGCGCGCGCGGCGTGGCCCATGCCAATGACCTGCTGCCCCTGGCCTTCACCCGCGCGCAGTTGCGTGTGCTCGAATCCAACGTGCAACAGGTGCAGGAGCGCCTTCGGCGCCCGATCCTGCTGGAGAACCTGAGCAGCTACATCGAGTTCCGCGACTGCGAGATTCCGGAGCCCGAGTTTTTCGCCGAACTCGCGCGGCGCAGCGGCTGCGGCCTGCTGCTGGACGTGAACAACCTGATGGTCAACGCGCGCAACCGCGGCGCCGAGTCGCCGCTGCGCGAGGTGTGCGACTGGCTGGACGCGCTGGCGCGGGCCGGCGCTGGCGCCAGCGTCGGGGAGATCCATCTGGCTGGCCACAGCGTGCAGCAAGGCCTGGTGATCGACGACCACTCAAGTGCCGTGTCGCCCGCCGTGTGGAGTGCCTACACCCACGCGCTGCGCCTGCTGGGCCCGGTGCCCACGCTGATCGAGTGGGACACGGCGATCCCCGAACTGCAGGTGCTGCTCGACGAGGCGGCGCAGGCCCGCGAACTGCTGGCCCAGGCCGGGTCGCGGCACCCCGGAGACTGAGCATGAACCCTCCTGCGCAGCCCGCGCGTCGCGAGCGCGATGCGCCCGCCGCCGAGCCTGGCGCGGCAGTCGGCGCTTCCGACACCGACCCCCCGGCCTTGCAGGACGAGATGCAACGCGAGATGCAGCGCGAGATGCAGCGCCAGACCGCGCTGCTGCGCGCCTTGTTCGATCCGCGCGCCGCCTGTCCGGCTGCCGCGGCCCTGGGGGTGGACACCACCCGGCTGGCCTGGCAGGCCGGGCTCGATGCCATGCGGGGCAACGCCCGCTCGCATGCCGAGCGCGCCCTGCTGGCCCAATTCCCGACCCTGCTGGCCATGCTGGGCGAGGCGCCCATGCGCGCGCTGTGCGCCGCCTACTGGCGTGCCCGCCCTCCGCGCGCCGGGGACCTGGCCGGCATCGGCGCCGAATTTCCCGATTACGTGGGGCGCCTGCGGCGCCTGCGCGCCTGGCCCTGGTTGCGCGACAGCGCACGCCTGGACTGGGCGCTGTGGCAATTGCAATACGCGAGCGCCCCGCGCCTGGACGCGCAGCACCTGCAGGCCCTGGCGCGGCATGACCCCGCCCGGCTGCGCCTGCGCCTGGCGCAGGGCGTCGCCCTGCTGGATGCGCGCTGGCCGGTGGTCAGCCTGTGGCAACTCCATCGCGGCCCGGAACCGGACTCCGGGCGCCTGCGCCAGGCGCTGGGCGAGGGAGCGCAGTGCGCATGGGCCTGGCGCGGCGCCGAGGGCCCGCGATGCGAGCCCCTGGGGGGCGCCGAGCGACGCTGGCTGCGCGCGCTGCAACGCGGCGCCAGCGTGGCCGCGGCCCTGCGCAGCGCCGGCCCGGGCTGGGACTTCGCGGCCTGGCTGCAGCGCGCCGTGCTCGAAGGCTGGCTCGACGGCATCGAGCCCTGCCTCGCCTGAGCCGGGCCGTGTACCGGCCGGGGCGTCCGCGGCCCCCGGCATGAACCACCATGAGCACGAGCGCCCCGGAGCACGTAAGCCCCGGAGCACGAGCGCCCCGGAGCACGTAAGCCCCGGAGCACGAAGGCCCCCGAGCGCGAAAGCCCCGGAGCGCGAAAGCCCCGGAGCGCGAACGGCCCGGGCCATGAAGGGCCCGGGCCCAAGGCCCTGGCGGCTCAGGCCCGAGGCGCGCCGCGGCGCGAGGCCAGCCAGGCGTCCACCGACCAGTTTCCCGGGCCCCACAGCGCCACCGAGGCGATCAGCGAGCCCCAGATGTAGTGCAGCTCGATGGCCGCCGGCTGCAGCGCGTACATGTACGACAGCAGCGCCACCGCGTTGACCACGAACAGCCCGGTGGCGGCGAAGCGCCCGCCCAGGCCCAGCGCCACGAAAGGCGGCAGCAGCAATTCGCCCGCGGTGCCCACCAGCGCCGCGATCAGCGGCGGCAGCAGCAGCACGTGGAATTCGTTCTGGTACAGCCAGACCGTTCCCTGCCAGTTGTGCAAGGTCTCCAGCCCGGAATGGAAGAACACGTAGGACACGTACAGGCGCGCGGCCAGCAGCGCCGGGGCGCGCAGGGCGTCCAGGGCGCGGCTGGCCAGGCGCCAGGCGTGCAGGGGCAGGTTCAACAAGGCGAAGGGTGTCTTGCCGGGCAGGGAAGCGGACATCGGGGTCTCCTCGGGGTGGGCGCGGCGCCATGCCGCGATGCCGGTTTGGTCGCGCGGCGCGCCGCTTCCTGACAGCCCGGCATCGCGGACCCGAGCGAGCTGTGAAAGAATCGCCGCAGCCGCGTCCGTCCACCGACCATGAGCGTTCCCGAACCCAGCAGCCCCAGCCCCGAGCAGCAGGCCGAATGGCTTTCGCGCATCGAGGCCCTGCGCCCCACGCTCATGCGCCTGGCGCTGCTGCAGCTGCGCAACCGCGCATGGGCCGAGGACGCGGTATCGGAGGCGCTGCTGGCGGCCATCGAGGGCCTGTCGCGCTTCGGCGCGCGCGCCCAGCTGCAGACCTGGGTGGTGGGCATTCTCAAGCACAAGGTGCTGGACCAGCTTCGTCAGCGCCAGCGCGAACAGCAGTTCGACGAGGCCGACGACGGCGAGGACCCGGCCGATCACATGTTTGTCGCCGACGGGCATTTCGCGCAGTTCCCGCAGGTCTGGAACGCGCCCTCGGAGGTGTTGCGCCAGAAGCAGTTTCTCGAAGTACTGGAGGCCTGCATGGACCTGCTGCCCGGACAGCTCGGGCGCGTGTTCCTCATGCGCGAGTGGCTGGAGCTGGGCACCGACGAGATCTGTCAGGAGCTGGGCTTCACCGCGACCAACGTATGGCAGATGCTGTCTCGCGCCAGGTTGCGCCTGCGGGAATGCCTGCAACTACGCTGGTTTGGTGAGCAAAGACCATGAGTTTCAAGCCCTTTCGCACATGCCGCGAGGTCACCGCGCTGGTGATCGCGCGTGAGGACCGCGCGCTGCGGCTGCGCGAGCGGGCGATCATCCGCGCGCACTTCCTGATCTGCCAGGCCTGCCCGATTTTCGAGCGTCAGGTGCTGGGCATGCGCGAGGCGCTGGGCGCCTGGCGCCAGTATCGCGACGGGGCGGACGAAGCCGCGGGCGATTGAGCCGCCGGCCGGGTTGTTGAACGTTACAAGATTTCACGTTTGCGCGGCCCCGCGCAAGAAATCCCAGTTGTTCTTAGGATTCTCGCAGTTTGCGCCTGATGCGCAGCCGAGGGAGAGAACAACATGATCGAATTCACCGTCAACGGGAAGGCCCAGTCCCTGGACCTGAGTCCCGACACGCCGCTGCTGTGGGCGATCCGCGACCACCTGCAGCTGACCGGCACCAAGTTCGGCTGCGGCATCGCCGAATGCGGCGCCTGCACCGTGCACCTGAACGGCACCGCCGTGCGCTCCTGCCAGATCCCCGTGTCCTCGGTGGCGGGCATGCACGTGACCACCATCGAAGGCCTGCAGACCCGCGAGGCGAAGGCCGTGCGCGCCGCCTGGGTGGCCCACCAGGTGCCGCAATGCGGCTACTGCCAATCGGGCCAGATCATGTCGGCCAGCGCCTTGCTCAAGCAGAACGCCAAGCCCAGTGACTCCGACATCGACGCCTTCATGTCCGGCAACATCTGCCGCTGCGGCACCTACCCCCGCATCCGCGCCGCCATTCATGACGCCGCGCATGCTCTGGCCGAGGAGTCCTGAGATGTCCGCTGATTCCCTGGAACTGACGCGCGAGGCCGCTTCGCGCCGCGCCTTTCTCAAGAGCTCCGCGCTGGCTGGCGGCGGCCTGGTGCTGGGCCTGGCGCTTCCCCTGGCGTCCCGCGCGGCCGAGGCGGCGCCGATGGCGGCTCCCGTATTCAACCCCCTGGCCGAGCCCGGCAGCTTCTCGCCGAACGCCTACGTGCGCGTGGGCACCGACGACCAGGTGACGTTGGTGGTCGACAAATCCGAGATGGGCCAGGGCGTGATGACCGCGCTGCCCATGCTGCTGGCCGACGAGATGGACGCCGACTGGCCCCGCGTGCAGCTGCAGCAGGCGGCCGCCCACGACGCCTACAAGAACACCCTGCTGGGCATGCAGGCCACGGGAGGCAGCACCAGCGTGCGCAGCTCCTGGCTGCCGCTGCGCCAGGCGGGCGCCACCGCCCGGGCCCTGCTGGTGCAGGCCGCGGCACAGCGCTGGGGCGTCGAGCCGGGAGCCTGCAGCGTGGAGGCCGGGGTGGTGCAGGGCCCTGGCGGGCGCCGCGCCAGCTTCGGCGAACTGGCCCAGGCGGCCTCAGGC
>DAIDHU010000202.1 GCA_027451915.1 Thiomonas sp.
GTGTAGCGCCCCTGGGAATCGCGCTCGGCCTGCACCGCGATCAGGTCGGCCACGCCGAACGCGCTGGCGATCGGCCCGGTGACGAAGTCGTTGGTGGCCGTGACGATGGCGCACAGGTCGCCGCGCGCCTGGTGCCTGCGCACCAGTTCGATGGCCTGGGGGCGCAGCTGCGGCAGCACCACCTCGCGCATGAACGCTGCGTGCGCGTCGCTGAGTTCCAGCGGCGAGCGTCCGACCAGCGGGGCCAGCGAGAAGCGCAGGTAGGCCGGCAGGTCCAGCGTGCCGGCGCGGTAGTCGGCGTAGAAACGGTCGTTGGCCTGCCGGTGCTGTTCGCCGTCGACCCAGCCCAGGCGCACGCAGAACTCACCCCAGGCATGGTCGGAATCGAAGGGCAGCAGGGTGTTGTCGAGATCGAACAGGGCCAGGTTGCGGTGCGGCATGCGCTCTTGCGTCAGGGTTGAGCAGCCGGCTCGGTGGGCGATTCGGCTGCCGATTCGCTCAGCATGGTCCTGAGCAGGGGAATGCTGGCGCCGCGTCCGTGGCGCAGCGCGTAGGCGTCGAGCCTGCGCAGCAGGTCCACCAGCGAAGCCATGTCCCGGGCGTGGTGATCAAGAATATAACGGCTCAGCTCGTCGCGCAGCTGCAGGCCGTGCGCGGCGGCGATGCGCGCCAGCACGCGTTGCTTGGCCGCGTCGTCCAGCGGCTGCAGGCGCAGGCCCAGGCCCCAGGCCATGCGCGTGCGCAGGTCCTCGCGCAGCGTCAGCTCCGCGGGGGCGCGGTCGGCGGCGGCCAGGAAGCCGCAGGCGCTCTGGCGCGCGGCGTTGTACAGGCCGAACAGCCAGTCCTGTTGCCAGGCGTTGCAATCCTGCACGTCGTCCACCGCCAGCAGGGCGTGGCGCCCGGCCTGCGCGATCTGTTCCAGCGAGGGCCAGTGCGAGGGCAGGCTGTGCGGCCCGAGCAGCCAGGCGGCGTGGCCCTGCGCCTGCAGGGCCGCGCAGGCCGCGCGCAGCAGGTGGGTCTTGCCGCTGGCCGCGCCACCCCACAGGTACAGAGCGCGCCCGCTGCCCTCCTCGCCCGCCAGCAGCGCGCGCAGCGCCTGCAGCGCCATGGCGTTGGCGCCGGGCTCGAAGTTCTCCAGGGTCGGCTCGTCGCTCCACTGCAGTTCCAGCAGGAGTTGGCGCGCCGGGGATCGCGAGGCGGAAGGGCTCACGGCGGGTGTTTTCACTGCAGGTACAGGCTGCTGGCGCGGTACCAGTGCACCAGATGCCGGGCCACCACCAGCATCAGCGCGCCCGCCGGCAACGCCAGCAGCACGCCCACGAAGCCGAACAGGTCACCGAAGGCCAGAAGCAGGAAGATCACGAACAGCGGGTGCAGCCCGATGCGCCGCCCCAGCAGGCGCGGCGTCAGGTACGAACTCTCCAGCACCTGGCCGACGCCGTAGACCACGGCCACCGCGCCCAGCGCGTACAGGCTCTGGAACTGCAGCGCCCCGGCCAGCAGCGCCAGCAGCAGTCCGATGCCGAAGCCGATGAAGGGCACGGCCACCGCCAGGCCCGTGAACACGCCGATGGGCACGGCCAGCTGGAACCCGGCCAGGCTCAGGCCCACCGCGTAGAAGGCCGCCAGCAGCAGCATCACCGTGAGCTGGCCGCGCAGGTAGCGGCCCAGCACCTCGTCGCACTCGGCGAGCAGGCTGCCCAGGGCCTCGCGGTGCCGCGGCGGCACCAGGCTGGTGGCGCGCTGCATGAGTTCACGCCAATCCAGCAGCAGGTACAGCGTGAGCACCGGCACCAGCACCGCGTTTCCCAGCAGGCTCAGCAGGGTGCTGCCCCCGGTGCGGGCCGAACTCAGCACCTGCATGGCCCAGCGCTGCGGGTCGCCCGAGATGCTGCGGGTCAGCGCGGCGCCCAGCGTGGCCAGGTCGAGATGGGTGTGCAGGCCCATGCGGGCGGCCGCGGCACCCAGCCAGTCGGTGAGCTTGCCCAGCAGTCCCGGCACCTGGCGCTGCAACTGCGGCAGCGTGGTGTCGAGCACCGACACGATCAGGCTGCCCAGCGCGACCAGCGCCACGGCCAGCAGGACCAGCGCGACACTGGCGCCGATCAGCCGGGGAATGTGCCAGCGCGCCATGCGCTCCACCGCCGGGTGCAGCGCGTAGGCCACGGTGAGGGCGAGCAGGAAGGGCATCAGCACCGCGCCGAGCAGCCAGCCGGCGCCCAGCAGCGCGCCGAGCAGCAGCAGCCAGGTGATGCGGATCTGAAGGCGTTGGGAAATCGGCACGGGTGATGGCGAAGGGGCGGATGGGGCGGGGCGACCTGGCGTATCGCCGGGTCGGCCGATCCGCGTGTCGGCGCTCCGACGCGCGCCCTACAATGTCAGGTCATTTTAGGCGTCGCGGCCCGCCGGGCCGGCGCGCGCGGCCAAGACCCCCCCGATATGTCCTCCCAGAACGAATCCTCCCGCACCGGCCTGAGCTATCGCGACGCCGGGGTCGACATCGATGCCGGCGACGCGCTGGTCGATGCCATCAAGCCCCTGGCGGCGCGCACCATGCGCGACGGCGTGCTGGCTGGCATCGGCGGCTTCGGCGCGCTGTTCGAGGTGCCGCGGCGCTACCGCGAGCCGGTGCTGGTGTCCGGCACCGACGGCGTGGGGACCAAGCTGCGCCTGGCCTTCGCCTGGCAGCGCCATGACAGCGTGGGCATCGACCTCGTGGCCATGAGTGTCAACGACGTGCTGGTGCAGGGGGCCGAGCCGCTGTTCTTCCTCGACTATTTCGCCTGCGGCAAGCTGGAGGTGGGCGTGGCCGCGCGCGTGGTGGGGGGCATCGCCCGCGGCTGCGAGATCGCGGGTTGCGCGCTGATCGGAGGCGAGACGGCCGAGATGCCCGGCATGTACCCCGATGGCGAATACGATCTGGCGGGCTTTTGCGTGGGCGCGGCCGAGAAGTCGCGCCTGATCTCCGGGCGCGGCACCCGCGCCGGCGACGTGGTGCTGGGCCTGGCCTCCAGCGGCGTGCACTCCAACGGCTACTCCCTGGTGCGCAAGATCATCGAGCGCGCGGGCTCGCGCCTGCCCGAGCGCCTGGACGGCATGGACTTCCGCGATGCGGTGATGATGCCCACGCGCATCTATTGCCGTCCGGTGTTGGCGCTGCTGGCCGACATCGAGGTGCGCGCCATGGCCCACATCACCGGTGGCGGGCTGCTGGAAAACATTCCCCGGGTGCTTCCCGAGGGGCTGCAATGCGTGCTGGAACAGGGCTCGTGGCGTCGTCCCGAGGTCTTCGACTGGCTGCAGCGCGAAGGCGGCATCGACGAACACGAGATGCTGCGCACCTTCAACTGCGGCATCGGCTATGTGCTCGTGCTGGCACCCGAAGTCGCCGATGCCGCGCAGCAGGCGTTGCAGGCAGCGGGCGAGACCTGTTCGCGCATCGGCCACATTGCCGCGCGCCCCGAGGGCCAGGCCGCGGTGGTCGCGCGCTGAGGCCGCGCCGGCGCGGCCGGGCTCAGGCCCTGGCGTGGGTGCGCTCGAAGTGCTGCTGGCAGGCCGCGCAGCGCGGCGCCGCGGGTTGCGCCAGCAGGCGCGCGGTGTCGATGGCCTCGCCGCAATCGGCGCAATGTCCGTAGTGGCCGTCGCGCAGGCGACGCAGGGCGGCGTCGATGGCCTGGATCTCCCCGGCGTCGCGCAGGCTTTGCGCCAGGTCCACGGCTTCCATCTCGAAATCCACGCCGGGGTCGCCCTCGCCACGGTGGCTGGGCAGGCTCAGCAGGCCTTGCTCGTCGCGGGTCTCGCTCCGCAGTTCCTCGAGCACGGCGGCGCGCCGGCCGCGGAGTTCCTGTTCGATGCGTTGCAGGTCCTGCGGGCTGAGCGGCATGGCGGTCTCCGACGACGGCGGGGGCCGTCCTGGAGTCGATTGTGGCCGTCCCCGCGCGCGCGGTCCTTGATCCGCGGCAAGCCCGCGTCCTACTCGGCGTGGCGGAAATGCCCGGGTCGCAGGCCCAGCAGCGCCAGGGTGGCGAAATAGCCAAGGGCGGCCGCCGCCAGCAGGCCGAAGGCGGCGCCCAGGCGCAGCAGGTGGGCATGGGCTCCGGGCCAGGCCAGCCAGGGCAGGCGCGCCGCGCCCCAGCCCAGCACGAGGGCCAGCGGAAGCTGCGCCAGCAGCACGCGGGCGCCGAAGCCAGCCCAGCCGGGCTGCGCGCGGTAGCTGCCGCGGCGCCACAGGCCGTGCAGCAGCAGGCCGGCGTTGAGCAGCGCGCCGCAGGAGATGGCCAGGGCCAGGCCCGCATGCTCCAGGCGGGGCACGAACACGATGTTGAGCAACTGGGTTCCCACCAGCACGACCAGGGCCATCTTGACCGGGGTGCGGATGTCCCGGCGGGCGTAGAAACCCGGCGCGAGGATCTTCACGCCGATCAGCCCGAGCAGCCCGACTCCGTACATGCGCAGGGCGCGCGTGGTCTGTTCGACGTCGGCGGCGTTGAAATGCCCGTACTGGAACAGGATGGCCACCAGCGGAGTGGCGAACACCCCCAGCGCGATCGCCGCCGGCAGAGCCAGCAGCAGGACCAGGCGCAGCCCCCAGTCCAGCAGGGAGCTGTAGCGCTGGGTGTCGCCGGCCGCATGGGCGCGTGACAGGCTGGGCAACAGCACCGAGCCCAGGGCCACTCCCAGCAGCGCCGTCGGGAATTCCATCAGGCGGTCGGCATAGGCCAGCCAGGACACGCTGCCCGGCCGCAGGTGGGAGGCGATCTGGGTGTTGATGACCAGCGAGACCTGGGCCACCGAGACCGACAGGCTGGCTGGCAGCATCTGCTGGACCACGCGGCGCACCCCGGGGGAGCGCCAGGCCGCCAGGAAATTCAGGTGCAGGCGCGGCAAGATGGCATAGCGCCGCAGCGCCGGCACCTGCACGGCCAGTTGCACGACGCCGCCTGCCATCACCCCCAGCGCCAGGGCGTACACCGGCGGGTGCATGACTCCGTGCAGCAGCACGGCCGCGGCGATCACGCTCAGGTTGAGCAGCGCCGGGGTCAGCGAGGACACCGTGAAGTGCTTCCAGGTATTGAGAATGCCCGCCGACAGCGCCACCAGGGAGATGATGCCGGCGTAGGGGAACATCAGGCGGGTCATCCAGGCGGCGGCGTCGAAGGCGGCCGGGTGCAGTCCGGAGGCGGTGAGCAGCACCAGCAGGGGCGCCGCGACCATCCCCACCACGCTGACCCCCGCGAGGATCCAGGCCAGGGCCGTGGCGACGTCGTCGAGCAGGCGCCGGTTGTCCTCCGCGCTGTCGTTCTCGCGCGACGCCGCCAGGATGGGGATGAAGGCCTGCGAGAATGCGCCTTCGGCGAACAGGCGCCGCAGCAGGTTGGGCAGGCGGAAGGCGACGTTGAACGCGTCGGTCCACGCCGTGGCGCCGAAATAGCGCGCGATCAGCACCTCGCGCGCCAGGCCCGTGATGCGCGACACCAGGGTCATCAGCGAGACGGTGTAGGCGGCGCGCAGCAGGTTCACGGGGACGGATTATAGGGTCGGACGGCGCCGTATCGGCCTGCTGGAGCCCGACGGCCTTTGCGCAATGGGCCATTGCCGCTATACTCGACACTTTTCCCAGAATTTTTTCGAGGTCAATTTCCATGGCGACATCCGCGCAAGCGAAAAAGAAGAGCGCCCGCACGCCCTCCGGGCGCAAGCGCGCGCGTCAGGACATCAAGCTCAATGCCGCGAACTCGGCGATGCGTTCGCGCTTTCGCACCGCCGTGAAGTCGGTGCGCAAGGCCATCGCCGCCGGCGACAGGGAGCGCGCCGCGGAAGCCTTCAAGGCGGCCGTGCCGGTGCTGGACTCCATCGCCCGCAAGGGCCTGTTCCACCCCAACAAGGCCGCTCGCGACAAGAGCCGCCTGAACGCCGCGCTGAAGGCGATGGGGGCCTGAGGTTTCGGACCCAGGCGCCAGGCCCCGGCTCTGGCGCCGCCCGCCGCTGGCGGGTGCCTGTTGAAAAGCCCGCCGCGTGCGGGCTTTCTGCTGCGCGTCGCGCCGGCCTTCACAAAGTTCTTTCCAGCAAGCATCATTGCAGGCACGCACGCACGCAGGCACTCAAAAGCAGTGCATCGGGCGTACCGACGACAATTCGTGCCGCGGGATGCGGTTTCCCGGGTACGTCCACAGCGCGTGAGAGGGGACATGCCGGGCACGAGGACCTGGGCCGAGGGCCTGAATGCCACCGTGCACGGCAACGGGGGGCGCTGGATCGTGCTGGGCCACGGCTTCGGCGCCGACCAGACCAGCTGGGACGCCCAGTTGCCCGGCCTGCTGCGCCCGGGCACAAGGGTCCTGCGCTACGACCTCGCCGGCGCCACCGCGCATACCCAGGCGCGCTTCCACCCCGAGCGTCATCGCAACCTGTTCGGCTTCGCCGAGGACCTGGTCATGCTGACCCAGGAACTCGGCGTGTCCCAGGCCGTCTACGTGGGGCACTCCCTGGGGGGCATGGTCGGGATGCTGGCCGCCAACGCCGTGCCCGGGCTGTTCTCGCGCGTGATCGCCATCGGCGCCTCGGCGCGCTATGTGGACGATCCCGACCAGGGCTACCTCGGGGGACTCAGCCGCGCCGGAGCCGAGGGCCTGCTGGCCGCCATGGGGGCCGACTACGTGGCCTGGGCCAACGGATTCGCCCGCAGCGTGGTCGGCGCCCGGGGTGCGGACTTCGGCGCCTCCGAGTTCACCGACTGCCTGCTGGCGCTGCGCCCGGACATCGCCCTGGGCATGTTGCGCGCGACCCTGCTGTCCGACCATCGCGAGGACGTGCGGCGCCTGGCCACCCCCTTGTACCTGATCGCCGCGCGTAGCGATCCGGTGGTGCCGGTGCCCGCCTCGCAGTGGCTGGCCGCCGAGGGCCGCGCGCGTCGCCTGCTCTGGATCGATGCCCACGGCCATTTTCCCCACATGACGGCGCCCGAGCCGGTGGCCGCGGCATTGCGGGAGTGCCTGCCGGATCCCGACGATGCCTAGTCGCCTTCGCTACGTCGCCGAACTGCTGCACTACCTGAAGGCCTCGGGCCTGTGTTTCTGGCGCGCCGACCAGCGGCAGGCTGCGCGTCCCGTGCTGTGCCTGCCCACGGGGTGGATCGACGGCGCCTTCCTGGCCCCCACGGGCGCGGAGGGCATCGAGCTGCTGCAGGATCCGGTGCGCATCCTCGCGCTCCTGCCCATGGCCTTGCGCGCGCGCCTGCGGGCGGCCCCGGGAGCCCTGCTGTGCTTGCGGCGCCGCCTGGCCTCGGGCGGGTCCGTGGGGGTGTTCGTGGCCTGGGATCTGGCGCAGGACGTGCCATCCGATGTGCTGCGCCAGGAGAGCCTGATCGAGCTGGTGCTCGATGTGCTGGTGCGCAGCGCCGAGGCCACGCCGCTGCAGGACGTGGCCGATGCGCAGATGCGCGCGCTGGCCGAATCGCTGCCCCAGGCCATGGCCCTGGTGCACCCGGAGGGTGCGCTGGGCTATGTGAACGCCAATGCTGCCGCGCTGCTGGGCGTGCCGGTGGGGGAGATCGCGGCGCCCGAACTGGCGCGGGCCCTGCAGGACATGATCGGGCGATCCAGCGACGCCGCGGGCATCCGCGAACAGGCGCGGGCCGTGCTGGAGCCGGGCGAGCAGCCTCGGGGCAGCACCCGCCTGTGGCATTTCCCGCAGGGCAACCCGCGTGCCCTGCGCGTGACCCTGGCCCCATTGCGGGGGCGCTCCGTCAGCTGGGTCTGGCTGTTCGAGGACGTGTCCGTCGAGGTCGGGCTGCAGCAGCAGCGGGAGTCGGAGGAGCACAAGCTGCGGGATTTTTTCGAACACCTGGACGAAGCCGTTGCCTTGTACGCGCTGGACGGCTCCATCCAGCAATGCAATGACCGCTACGTGGGCATGTTCGGCGGGCGTACCCGGGGCTGGCACGACGAGGCCCATGCCCTCGACCCGGGGGCCGGCCCCGACTGGCAGGGCCTGCGCGGCGACTGTCTGCTGTGGCAGACCCTCGGGCCCTATGAAGGGCATGTGCGCATGGGCGACGGTTCGCTGCGCTGGGTCGAGGCCTCCGCCATGCTGCGGCGCGACGCCTCCGGCGAGGCGGTGGGCATCTGGGAGGTGGTACGTAACATCACCGAGCGCAAGTCCCGCGAGGCCCAGCTGCTGTACCGGGGCACCCACGATGAGCTGACCAGCCTGCCCAACCGGGCGTCGTTCATCGATGGCCTGCGCCAGGCACTGCAAGGCCGCGGCACCCTCGGGCCTCCGATCGGCGTGCTGGTGCTGGCGCTGGGCGAGCGCCAGAGTCTGGCCAGCGTGGCCGGCAACAGCTCGGCGCGCCAGGCCTTGCGCCACGCGGCGCAGCGCCTGCGCGGCCTGTGTGACCCGCGGTTCCTGGTCGCGCGCATCGCCGAGGCGCGCTTCGCCGTACTGGGGGAACTCGCATCGGAGGCCGAGCTGCGCCCGCTGGGCGAGCGCCTGCAGCGCGCGTTGGCCGAGCCCTTCGACGTGGGCGGCGCGCAGTCGGTGCTCGACGTGGCCGTGGGCCTGAGCCTGGGGACGCAGGACAGCGGCGACGCCGAGGATGTGCTGTCGCAGGCGGAGGCCGCGCTGCAGCGCGCGCGCCAGCCAGGCACCGACCCCGTGCAGCGCTACAGCCCGACCCTGCTGCAAGACCTGCGCGAGCGTTTCGAGCTGGAGCAGGCGC
>DAIDHU010000203.1 GCA_027451915.1 Thiomonas sp.
AGGCGCGCCAGCCATGCGGCGTCGACGGCGGGCCAGCCGGCCTGCAGCACCAGTTCCCGGCCGTCGCCCGGATGCTGCACCGCAAGACGCGCCGCGTGCAGGAACATGCGCGCATTGCGCCCGACCCCGGCGGGCAGCTCGCCCTGCGCCAGCGCCTGGTTCAGCGCTTCCAGTCCGTACTTCTCGTCACCAGCCACGGGATGCCCCAGGCTGTTCAGGTGCACGCGGATCTGGTGCGTGCGCCCGGTATGGATGCGCGCCTCCACCAGGGTCAGCCCGGCCACGCCGGTCAGGCGGGCCCATTGCGGGTCGGGCCAGACGAAGCGCTGCAGGGGCCTGAACTGGCTGCGCGCCTCCTGGCCCTGCCCCGAATCGACCACGCGCACACGCCGCTCGCCGCTGGGGGTGAGGTAGCGGTGCAGCGGCCTGGTCACGGTCACCGCGTCGCCCTGCCACAGCCCGGCCACCAGCGCCAGGTAGCGCTTGTCGGCTTCGCGCCGGCGCAGGCTGGCATGCAGCGCGGTCAGGGCGCTGCGCCTGCGCGCCAGCAACAGCACGCCCGAGGTATCGCGGTCCAGACGGTGCACGAGTTCCAGGAAGGGGTCGCCTCGCGCGCTGCGCAGGGATTCGATCAGCCCCCAGCTCAGGCCCGAGCCTCCGTGCACGGCGATACACGCCGGCTTGTCCACCGCGAGCAGCCAGTCATCCTCGAACAATGCCTCGTAGCTGCGCGCGGGCGCCGCCGGCGGGGCCGGATCCAGAAACACCGGGGGCACCCGCACGCGGTCGTCGAGCGCGAGCTTGCGGGAGGCCTCGGCGCGCGCTCCATTGACCCGCACCTCCCCGGAGCGCACGATGCGGTAGATATGGCTTCGCGGCACGCCCTTGAGCCGACGCGCGAGAAAGTTGTCCAGGCGCTGGCCCGCCCCCGACTCGTCGACGGCGATCACATTGGCGGCTGCTGGGCTGGAGTGCATATAATGAAATGGCGTAGCGCGCGTCGTATGGGTTCGATCGACACGCCGGCTACGCGGGGAATGTAGTGGCGCACAAGGGCTGTCGCACGCAAGGCGACCCCCTGTGCGCGCCGCCGCTCGACGGCCCGCATCGGTGGGCATCCCGCAGCGCATGAAGCCCTTTGGCACCCGCCCGCGCCCTTGCATGCGCGAGCCGCCGAGGAGCGCTGCGCGCCGCGGGAGCGACGCCTGGGATTGCTCCGGCACCCGGATGCGACGCACGAGCAGCATTGTAGTGGCCGTTTCGCCACGCGATGCGGCAGCGCGGCCTGTCTTCCCCGCGGCCTGGCGGATACCTCGCGCAAAGCCCGAGTTGCGAATCGACAGAATGCCCCGCCGACCCGGCCCAGCCGTGGTCCCTGACAAGAAGATCCAGTCACGTGCCGTACTTTCCCCGCCGTCCAGCACCGATCCCTGCCCGCCGCAAGTGCCATGCCGCGCGCCGGGCAGGTGCGTCGGCTGCGCCGCGCGCGCCGGTGCCTGCCTGATCCCTGTCCTGCGCTGCGCGCCGGGATGAGCCGGCGCCGCGTGGCCTCTGCCGCTTCCGATTCGAGCCTGCTGTGCACGTCGGGTCCTCGTGACCCTGTTGCCATCAAGCACCCCGCCCCGAAGGGCGGGATGGAGAATCGAAATGAAACGCATGTTGTTCAATGCGACGCAGGCCGAAGAGCTGCGCGTGGCGATCGTCGACGGCCAGAAGCTGCTCGACATCGACATCGAGCAGGTCGGCCGCGAACAGCGCAAGGGCAATATCTACCGCGCCACCGTGACGCGCGTGGAACCCTCGCTGGAAGCCTGCTTCGTCGACTATGGCGAGGAACGCCACGGCTTCCTGCCCTTCAAGGAAATCTCCCGGCGCTATTTCCGCGAAGGCGTTGCCGCCTCGCAGGCGCGCATCCAGGACGTGATCCGCGAAGGCCAGGAAATGCTGGTGCAGGTGGAAAAGGAGGAGCGCGGCAACAAGGGCGCCGCGCTGACCACCTTCATCTCCCTGGCCGGGCGCTACCTGGTGCTCATGCCCAACAATCCGCGCGGCGGCGGCGTGAGCCGGCGCATCGAGGGCGATGATCGCCAGGAACTGCGCGAGACCATGGAGCAGTTGCAGTACCCCGACGGCATGAGCCTGATCGCGCGCACCGCGGGCATCGGGCGCAGCGTCGAGGAACTGCAGTGGGATCTGAACTACCTGCTCAAGCTGTGGTCGGCCATCGAGGAAGCGGGCAACTCGCAGCGCGGCGCCTTCCTGATCTACCAGGAATCCTCCCTGGTCATCCGGGCCATCCGCGACTACTTCACCAGCGACATCGGCGAGATCCTGATCGACACCCAGGATGTCTACGACCAGGCGCACCAGTTCATGGCGCATGTGATGCCCGACAACGTCGGGCGGGTCAAGCGCTATCGCGACGACCTTCCGCTGTTCTCGCGTTTCCAGATCGAGCACCAGATCGAGACGGCCTATTCCCGCACGGTGAATCTGCCGTCGGGCGGCGCCATCGTCATCGACCACACCGAGGCGCTGGTGGCCATCGACGTGAACTCCGCGCGCTCCACGCGCGGCACGGCGATCGAGGACACCGCGCTGCGCACCAACCTGGAGGCGGCCGAGGAAATCGCCCGCCAGATGCGCCTGCGCGACCTCGGCGGCCTGATCGTCATGGACTTCATCGACATGGATGAAGCCAAGAACCAGCGCGCCGTGGAAGACCGGCTGCGCGACTGCCTGCGCCAGGACCGCGCGCGGGTGCAGACCAGCAAGATCTCCAAGTTCGGCCTGCTCGAGGTGTCGCGCCAGCGCCTGCGCCCCGCATTGTCCGAGGGCGCCTACGTGACCTGCCCGCGCTGCAACGGCACCGGGCATATCCGCGACACCGATTCCAGCGCGCTGCAGATCCTTCGCATCAT
>DAIDHU010000204.1 GCA_027451915.1 Thiomonas sp.
GGCCTGAGCGCGGGGCCGGGCGAGGGGGCTTGAAACTCCCGCGCCCGGCCCGCATGTTTCGCATGGGTACGCAGATTTCTTGCACTGCCATGTCGCAATCCGCCGTTTCCTCCGTTCGCGCCCAGGTCCTGCCGGCCCGCCTGCGGGATCTGGCGATGCTGGCCGCGCTGCTCGAGCGCATCGAGCGCGATGCCCGCCGCCCCGACCCCGAGCAGTACCGGCTGCTGGTCGCGCGCATTCGAGAACAACTCCGCTGCCTGCCGCTGGACGCCGCGCTGGACGCCATGCTCGGCGGCTTTCCCGCCACGGCCGAGATCTACGAGAACCTGCGCTACGAGCTGGCCGGGTTGTGCCGCGCCCCGCTGGCCCACTCCGTCGGCACCGAGCGCGCTGCGCGTGAGCTGATCGCCCGCATCGGCCGCGAACCCCCGGACAAATACTGATAGAGGTATATGTATTCCGGCCCTCACAATGGCGCCATGTCCAGGCAGCCGGGGAGCCGCGCCACATGTCCTTTGTCATCGAATGGAGCCATCTGCACCCCATGGCCGCCCTTGGCGGCGGGGTGCTGATCGGCACGGCCGCCGGGCTGCTCGCGCTGGGCGCGGGCAAGATCATGGGCTGCAGCGGGATTGCCGGCGCCATGCTGCACGACGCCGTGTACGGCGCGCGCGCGCAGGCCTGGCGCGGCTGGTTCATGGGCGGGGTGCTGCTCGGCGGCCTGCTGTGGCTGGGGCTGGGCGGGGGATTTCCCGGCGCGCGGCATGCGCTGCCGGCCGCGCTGGTGCTTCCGGCGGGCCTGCTCACCGGTTTCGGAACCCGTCTCGGCTCGGGCTGCACCAGCGGCCACGGGGTCTGCGGCATTCCGCGCCTGTCGGCGCGCTCCCTGCTGGCGGTGGGGTTGTTCATGGCCAGCGGCATGGTCACGGTATTCCTGGCCCGGCAACTGGGAGTCCTGTCGTGACGGCGGGAGGTGGGCAAGCCAAGGCCCGGCCCTGGGGGCTGGCCATGGGCCAGCGGGCGGTCAACCTTCTGGCCTTGCTCTCGGGCACCTTGTTCGGCCTCGGGCTCATGCTCTGCGGCATGGTCGACCCGGTGCGGGTGCTCGGATTCCTGGACGTCGCCGGGCACTGGGATCCAACCCTGCTGCTCGTGATGGGCGGGGCGGTGGCCGCCTCCGCCGTGCCCATCCGCCTGGCCATGGGGCGGGGGCGCCCGCTGCTGGGCGGCATGCTCGAGTTCCCCAGCCAGCGCGCCATCACCGGGCGCCTGGTCGCCGGCAGCGTGCTGTTCGGCATGGGCTGGGGCCTGTGCGGGGTGTGCCCGGGCCCGGCCCTGCTCAATCTGCTGAGCCTGCGGGCCGACCGCTGGGAATTCTTCGCCTGCATGCTGGCCGGCATGGCGCTGTTCGACGCCTGGAACCGGCGCGGCGCCAGCGCGCGCGCCGCGGCGGGCTCTCTGCCGCGTCCTTGATCCGCGGGGCTTGCCGCCGCGCCCGGCGCGGCGAGAATGCGCCATGGACTCCAACCTCGGCGATCTCCTGCGCTGGGCGGCGGCCCTCGGCGCCGGCCTGCTGATCGGCGTCGAACGCGAGCGCAGCCACCCGGACGAGCAGGCCAGCGCCGGCCTGCGCAGTTTCGCGCTGGCCGCGCTGGCCGGCGCCGTGGGCGCCCGCCTGGGGCTCGCCGCCCTGGTCACCGTGGTGCTGGCGGTGGCGGGGCTGGCCGTCGCCGGCTACCTGCGCACCCGCGACACCGACCCGGGCATCACCACCGAGATCGCGCTGCTACTGTGCGTGCTGCTGGGTGCGCTGGCCATGCGCGAGCCGGCGCTGGCCTCGGCGCTGGCCGTGCTGACGGCCGTGTTGCTCGCCGCGAAGGCACGACTGCATGGCTTCGTGCGCTCCGTGCTCAGCGAGCAGGAACTCCAGCATGGCCTGCTGCTGGCCGCCTCGGTGCTGGTCGTGCTGCCGCTGCTGCCCAACCATGCGCTGCCCGCGCTGGGCGGGCTCAATCCCCACACCCTGTGGACCCTGGCGGTGCTGCTCATGTCCATCCAGACCCTGGGCCACGTCGCGCTGCGCTGGCTGGGGCCCTTGCGGGGCCTGGCCCTCACCGGGCTGCTGGGCGGTTTCGTCTCCAGCACCGCCACCATCGCCGCCATGGCGCGGCGCGCGAGGGAGCACCCGGAGTGGTTCGAGGCCTGCCTGGCCGGCGCGCTTTGGTCCAGCGTGTCCACCGTGGTGCAACTCGGGGTGATGACCGCCGTGGTGGCTCCCCGGCTGCTGCTCTGGCTGGCGCCCGCGCTGCTGCTGGCCGGGGCCCTGACCCTGGGCGCCGGCTGGTGGAGCGCCCAGCTGGCGCGGCGCCGCGGCGAGGCGCCCGGTGCCGCGGAGGTGGCCGGCAGCCCCTTCAGCCCCCGCGCGGCATTGGTGTTCGCGGCCGCCGTGGGCGCCATGCTCTTCGTGTCCGAGCAGGCCTTTCGGCGCTTTGGCGGTAGCGGGGTGCTGATCGCGACCGCGCTGTCCGGCCTGGCCGACGCCCATGCCTCCGCCGTGTCGGCGCTGCAACTGCACGCCGGAGGCGGGCTCGGCGCCCGGCTGGCGGCCTTGTGCGTGGGCGCCGCCTTCAGCACCAATGCGCTGAGCAAGTCGCTGGCCGCGGCCACCGGAGGCAGTGTGCGATTCACCCGCCTGTTGGGCGCATCCCAGGCCGCCATGGTGCTGGGTTTCTGGGGCGGGCTTGCGTGCGCGCCGTGGATCCAGCGAGTATTGACAGCCGGTGGGGCATGAAGCACAATGCTTGCTTTCGCTCTGCGGCATCCCGTGGTGCGAGAGGAGTGGTAGTTCAGTTGGTTAGAATACCGGCCTGTCACGCCGGGGGTCGCGGGTTCGAGTCCCGTCCACTCCGCCATAGCTTTGAATCAAGCCGCCTCAGGGCGGCTTTTTTGTTTCCGTAAGTCGCTGATTTCCCTGAGAAAAAAGGGTTTCTCGTGTCCCTGTGGGGCGATTCCTCGCAAGGCTCCTCCAAAGCTCAGGAGCCCCTGCACGGCGTCGAGCCGGGGGCTGACGATGGCAAGGCCGAAGCGCCTGGCGCTCGCTGCAACTCGTACGGCAAAGCCACAGTGGGCCGTTCCGTGTAGGAAGAGTAGGCGCTGGTCTCGTCGTAGGACTGGTAGCCGTCAGCGCAGATCACGACACGAATCCGCGGCACCATGCGAAGGGGCAGGGGCCCGTAGTGCAGGGCTCCGTCCAACGTGAAACGGCCATTGGCATCGGTGGTCGCGTGCTGGATGACGCCATCTCGTCCGTAGGCGGTGATGCGCGCCGCCGCCACGGGCTGCCCGGAGCTCGCGTCCAGCACCGTGCTCTGCAGATGGGGCATCGCAGTGTACGAGCACGCCTGCAGCCCCAGCAGCGCGGAAAGGACAGGTATCAGCGGCCAGTTTCGCATGTGCAAGTACTCGGTTGCCACGGCACCGGCGCTGCGGCCTGTGCGGCGGATCCAGGCCTGCGCGCGCTGCAGCACCCTGGCCTGGCGCGCGGGGCCGATTTGCGGTGACTTTTCAGCTTCGAGTATGGCGTTCGCGCGCGCCACGCGCAAGCCCGGCGCCGAACGCTGGCTGCCTTTGGCGGCGACTCCGGATGCGTGCGCAAGGTGTTGCGCTGCACCCGCGCCATCCTGGCCCGCATCGGCGCGATTTTCGCGATTGCGGCGATGGTCCGGGCTCGGTGAAGCCCGCGCGGCGTTGTTCGATCACCGTCAGGTAGGACCTGCACATGGGGCAATGCTGGCCGCGATGAAGCTTGGGCGTGGCCCAGCGGTACGGCTCGATCATCCCCGCGCCTCCCCGGGCGGCTTGCGCCCTCGTCGAAACTCGTGCAGAATAATGGAATGATCAGTACAAAACAAGCGGCTGCCGTTCCGAGGCGTCCGCCCTGTGCAGGAGAACGCTGATGCAAGGCCCTCATCTCGTCTATTTCGCCGATCCGATGTGCTCCTGGTGCTGGGGCTTCTCCCCCGTGATGGGCGAGATCTCGCAGCGCTTCGGCGCGGCCCTGCCGATCCGCCTGGTCCTCGGCGGCCTGCGCCCGTGGACCCGCGAAGCCATGGACCAAGGCGATCGGGCCAACGTGCGAGGCCACTGGGAACATGTGCATCAGGCGTCTGGCCAGCCCTTCGACTTCGGGTTCTTCGAGCGCGAACACTTCGTGTACGACACCGAGCCGGCCAGTCGCGCCGTGGTGGTGCTTCGCCGGCGCGGCATGCCGACCGGCCTGGCCGCCCTGCGGCGCATCCAGCGCGCGTTCTACGCCGAGAACCGGGACGTCACGCACATCGACACCTTGGCGGCGCTGGCCGTGGAGCTCGGGGTCGACGATGCCGGTTTCCGCGAGGAGTTCGCAAGCGACGCGGCGCGCGAGGACACCCGCGCCGACTTCGCGCTCGCCCAGGCGTGCGGGATTCGCGGATTCCCCACGCTGATCGCCGGCGAGGGGGGCGACAAGCCCTACGACCTCGTCACCCACGGATTCCAGCCCTCGCAGCGCATCCTCGCGATGCTCGACGCATGGTCCGGCCGCACCGGCCAGCCCGCAGCCCCTGGCGCGGGCGCGGGCGAGTCCTGCGCCTTGCACTGAAGCCGGTACCCAGAGCCTACGCAGCCGCCCATCCCTGCATCCACCCGCGATCCGTCATGGCCCGCCCCCGCTCCTTTGACCACCACGCCGTCGTCGACGCCGCCATGCAGGCCTTCTGGAGCGGGGGTGTCACCGGAACCAGCGTCGACGAACTGCTCGAGGCCACCCGCCTGTCGCGCTCATCCCTCTACAACAGCTTCGGCAACCGCGAGGGCTTGTTGCAGCTGGCGGTCGAGCGCTATGCGCTCGAGCAGGCCGCCGCCATCCGCAAGCTGTTCGAGAACAAGTCGCTGCACGAAGCCCTGACGGCGCTGTTCCTGGACGCGGCCACGGGCAACAACGACGGTCGTGGCTGCCTGCTGGTCAACGCGGTCGCCGAGTTGCATGCGCCGCTGGCTGAGGGCGCCGATGCGGTGCGCGAAGCCTTCGCCAACCTGGCCGCGGCCTTCGAACAGGCCATACGCCAGGCGGCGCCGCAGCGCGACGACAGCGCCGCGTTGTGCGTGGCTGCGATGGCGGCGATCGCGGGGCTGCGGACCATGCAGCGCGCCGCACTGCCGCTGAACCTGCGCCGGCAGGCCGCGCAGCGCCTGGCTGCGGCCTTGGCGGGCACCTGAAAATTTTTTTGTGTATTTTGGACTGATTGTTCCATTTCGGCATTCCACGCATCCCGCGCACCCATCCGCGCACCCACCCGCGCCCCAGGGCGCATCGCACCCGGAGTACTCCATGACCCAAGCCATCGCCAAGCTCGACCTGCCCTTGCAAACCGTTGCCTCGACCACAGGCAAGGCTCGCGACATGCTCGAGACCTCGCAGCGCAACCTCGGCTTCGTACCCAACATGTACGCCAACATGGCGAACTCGCCCGGCCTGCTGCAGACCTACCTGCTGGGCTACGAGCTGTTCCGCAACGAGGGCGGCTTCAGCCCGGTCGAACAGGAAGTCGTGTTCCTGGCCATCAGCCGCTACAACGGCTGCACCTACTGCACCGCCGCCCACAGCATGATCGCCGACAAGATGTCGGGCGTGCCCGCCGACGTGCTGGCCGCG
>DAIDHU010000205.1 GCA_027451915.1 Thiomonas sp.
TTCGCTGTTCGCCGACGCCAGGGTGCTGGAGCGGGCGGGCATCGCCTTCGGCGTGATCGACGCCGGCGCGCACACCATGATCACCCGCAAGGTCAGCGCGTCCTTCGATCAAAGCCCCATCGGGCAGCGGCGTCGCCGCACCATGATCGAGGGCCTGCAGCGCCTGGAGCAGGCGGTGCTGCGCGATTGCGCCGGGCGCCCCGCCGAGGCGGCCGGCCTGGACGCCATCGCCACCGCGGTGGCGCAGGACTACCTGCGATTCCGCTTCGGCCAGGAGGCCTGGCTGACGGCCACGCCGGCGCTGGACGCGTGGCTGGCGCAGGCGCGCCTGCGTCCCTCCTACGCCAGCACCCAGCCGCGCTGAACCGCGCGGGCCGCGGCCCGCGGCGGCTCCAGGCCTATTCGTTGATGGATTCCAGCGAGCGCCCGCGCGTAGCCGGGCCCATCAGGATCATCACGAAGCCCACGGCCATCGAGATGGCGATGAAGGTCGCCACGCCCGGCACGCCCCAGCCGTGCAGCAGAATGCCGATGGCCAGGCCCGCGAAGGCCGCGGCGATGCGGCTCCACGAGTACACGAAGCCCACCGCGCGGGCGCGGATGCGGGTGGGGAACACTTCGGTCTGGTAGCCGTGGTAGGCGAAGGACATGACGTTGGACGACAGGGTGAACAGCACGCCCAGCCCGATGAGCACCGCCGGTTCGCTGGCCTGCGCGAACAGCGCGATGGTCAGGGCCATGAGCGCCAGCGCGATGCAGATCTGGGTCTTGCGCTCGACGCGGTCGGCGAACAGCACGCCCAGCAGCGGGCCGAAGGGGTTGGCGATGGCGATGATGAAGGCGTACTGCAGGCTGGTGGTCACGTGCACCCCGCGGCTGATCAGCAGCGAGGGCACCCACGCCGCGAAGCCGTAGAAGCCCACGACCTGCGCCATGTTGAAAATCGACATGATCACCGTGCGGCGCAGGTAGGTGGGCGAGAAGATCTCGCCGAAGCTGCCGCTTCCGGAGACTTCGCGGCCTTGCACCTCGGGCTGCGGAAGGCTCGCGTGTCCCTCGGCCATGACCCGGCGCTCGAGCTCGGCGACGATGCGTTCGGCCTCCTCGATGCGTCCCTGCCGCGCCAGCCAGCGCGGGCTCTCCGGGATGCCCAGGCGCAGGAACCACACGACGACCGCGCCGACCGAGCCGATCAGGATCACCACCCGCCAGTACTCCAGGCCGAAGGGCGTGCTGCCCTTGAGCGACCAGGCCAGGAAGGCCACCACTGGCACCACGCAGAAGGTGATGAACTGGTTGAAGGCGTAGGCGCGTCCGCGCATGCGTCCCGGGATGAGCTCGGAGATGTAGGTGTCGATGGTCACCAGCTCCACGCCGATGCCGATGCCCGCGATGAAGCGCCAGATGTCGAGCCAGAAGCCCGTGGTCTGGAAGGCCATGATCGCCGTGCAGACCATGTACCACAGCAGGGAGCCGGTGAAGATGGCGCGGCGTCCGAAACGGTCGGCCACGAAACCCAGCAGCAGGGCGCCCGCCCAAAGGCCGGCGAAAGTGGCGAACACGAAGGTGCCGAAACCGGCGATGGCCAGGGGCTTGAGCGCGGCGAAAACCCCCAGGGATTCGGGCTTGAACAGCCCGGAGCCGATCATGCCGGGTGCGACGTAGCCGGTGAAGAACAGATCGTAGAACTCGAACACCCCGCCCAGCGAGATCAGCAGCACCAGGGTCCAGACGGCGCGCGAAGAGGGTAGGCGGTCGATGCGTGCGGCAATCTGCGCGGCCGGATCGGTCGGCATGGTGATCTCCTCCTGAAATGGGAATGCGAGGAGCTTAGCCTGACGTTTCGGACTTGCGGCATCGGGACAGCCCGTCCCGATGTAACCGAACGCTACGCGAGGGCGCGCCTGCTCAGGCGGGGTCGGCGATGCCACGCCGCAGGCGCATCGCGCGGCCGATGGCGTCGAGCTGGTCATCGCCGAGCAGGCGCTGCGCCATGGGCAGCAGCTCGGCTTCCTCGAAGGCCATGTGCGCGCGGTAGGCCTCGATGAAGCCTTGCGCCAGGCCGGCGTCGAGCTCCTGGCTCGCGCCGCTTTCCAGGGCCTGCAGCGCCTCGCGCAGCGCCGCCCAGCGCTGTTCGAGCATTCGGTGCTCGTCGCGCACCCTGCGCATCATGTCGCGTATGCACACGGCGTCGGAGCCCGCCATGGCTTCCAGCAGGGCGGGGAGAAGGTCCTGTTCCTCGTCGGCGTGATGGTCCCGCGCGGCGGTGTCGAAGTAGCGCCGGATGCGCTCGATGGCCTCCAGCGCCTGGCGGTCGGCGCCGTGCGCCGGCAGGTGATCGAGCAGGCGCTGCAAGAGCTCGCACTGCGCCTGCACGCGGCCGTGACAGGCGGCGAGCATTTCCAGGGGAACCTCGAAACCGGCGGATGGTGCCGCGCGGCCCTGCCCGATGATGTCCATGATGCGTGGTCCTGCGCCCGTGCCGGCGGCCGGTGGGCTCAGTGTTGGTCGATGGTGATCACCCGGGCCAGCTTCGCGCCGGTGTGGGGATCGATGTCGAACTGTACGTCCGCGTGCACCCCGTCGGCCAGTACGCCACCCCGTGCGACCACGCCCTGGTCGCGGATGTCCAGGCCGTTGATGCGCAGGCTGCCGGCACCCAGGCGGTGGACGATCCCCTCGGTATGCAGGATTCCCCGCTTGAGCATGACAGGCCGGAACACGACGCTGTCGGCCGCCAGCCCTTGAGGAGTCTGCGTCGCCTGGACCCCGACCTGGCTGCCGTCGGCCAGCTGGTCCACCGTGCCGCCGCTGAACACGGCGTTGTGCGCCACGCGCACCATCGAGGCCATGGTCACCCCCGCTTCCGACCAGCTCAGAACGAAGCTGGCGCGTTCCGGGTCGTACTGGCTCACCGTTCCCTGCAGGTCCACGGTGCCGCCGTCGGGGGCTCCCGGCAGCACCTGCAGCGACACCGCGAGCACCCGGCTGGGTGCGGACGGATCGACCCTCCCTCGTACCTGCACGAACACGCCATTGCCGAGCTTGCCGTCGAACAGGACCTTCGACGCGTCCACCGGGACCCCGCGCAGCAGGAAATGGGCATGGTCGACGTAATCGGTGATGTTGCCGCGCAGGCTGATCGCCGCGGCATCCGCCGCATAGGGGTGGATTCCGGTGGCCAGCACGCGGTTCGAGCCGGCCTCGACGCGTCCCAGCACGGTCACGTAGCTGGGCTGGCCCAGATCCTGGATCTGCGCGGCCACGGCGGGCCCCGCGGGGACGACCGGGATGCCCGCCACCTCGTAGCCCCCGGAGGCGGGAAGCCGCAGCAGACCCGAGATGCTGGCCGCGCCCGAGGCTCCGAGCAGGCTGCGCACGCGGACCACCCCGGCCCGCAGCACCTTGCCTTCGACGGGCTGCGCGCTCCATACGTTGACCACCTGTCCGTCGCGCAGCCGGCTGCCCGCCGGGTAGATCTGCGTGCCGGCGTCCAGGCGCACGCGCACGTCGCCCAGCCGGAAGCTCGACGCCGCGGAATCGAGTCCGGACACTTCGCCGGTCAGACGCACGGAGTGGGTCCAGGCGGGGCGCTGCACGATCCGGCTTGCCATCAGCATGGGCTTGCCGTCGGCGTCGATTCCGAAGGCTCCGTCCACTTCCACGACCATGGTGCCGGCGTGCAGCCCGGAGGGGCCCGACAGGCCGGCGAAGAAGGTCACCGGAGCGATGCGGGGGTCGTCATTGACCCGCACCTGCACGCCCTGGACCGTGAAGCGCCGACCGTCGGCGGACACCGACTGCACCGGCCCCACCAGATCGGGCTGTACCAGGGCCACGCTGCCCGCGGCCGAGCGCACCAGCTGCAGGCGCTGTCCCAGGCCCACGGCCTGCGGCGCCTGCGCCGCGCCCGGGGCGTCGTCGTTGAAATAGTGCGGGGTCTGGCCTTCGTAGCGCTGCTGCCCGATGACCACGCTGTCGAAGCCCGTCACCGTGCCCAGCGAGACCGCGGCTGTGTCCGCGGCCCGCGGCGCCAGCGTGGAGCCGCCGCTGCAGGAAGTCAGAAGCCCCAGCGCGAGCGCGGCTCCCGCCAGTCCTGCCCGGCGCGCAAGCGACTGGCCGATCAAGACCATGTCGCCTGGGCGCCCGCCGGGCCGGCCTCGAAGCCTGCCGGCCCCCGCGGGCCTGGTTCGGGCAAGGGCAGGGCTCACATCGGGCTGATCGAGCCGTTCGCTCCCACGCGCACGCGCTGGCCCACCGGGGGCGCGCTGTTCAGGGTGAGCACATGCGTGGCTCCATCGTCCATGCGAATGCGCACCTGGTACACGGTGGTGGAATCCATGCGCTTCTGGACCTCGTTGCCAGCCAGGCCGCCGCCGACGGCTCCGATCACGGTCGCCGCCGTGCGGCCATTGCCGCCGCCGATCTGGTTGCCCAGCACGCCGCCGAGCACGCCACCGACCACGGCCCCCAGGCCATTGGCGCTGCCCTGGCGCTGCACGGGGGTCACCGCTTCCACGGTTCCGCAGTCACTGCACACCGGCGCCGCCGGCGCGGCCTGCTGCTGGAAGGTCTGGGGCTGGAAAGTCTGCGCGCCGGCGTAGCCCCCCGAGGGGGCGGCCTCCGTGCGCGTGCCCCCGGCGGCGCCTTCATGCTCGGCTACCGCGGGGAAGCGGCTGGCGGGCCGGTGCGAAGGACTCGTGCCGGTGACCGCCACCGCCGAGCGCGGCTGCTGGGCGGCTTGCGCCGAGGAGGGCGCCTGCGAGCCCTGCGGCGACGAAGCCGTCATGGGCGCGCTGGCCGCGGCAGCCGTGGCCGGACTCGTCGGGGCCTGGGGCGAGCCCGGAACGCTGATCTTGTAGAGCACGGCGGCCAGCAGCACCACGATCAGCGCGCCGATGGTCATCAGGGCGATCCACACGCCTCGGGGGATGGCGCTGGAGTTTTCGGGGGAATCGGGATTGGGCATGATGATGTTCAGCGGGCTGAGCCGATGGGAAAATGGTGCCAGAGCATAGAACGCAACTGCCGGCATTTTCGCCGACAGAGGCCGGCGCCGGGAAATCGGAGGCGGGCTCAGGCGAACCAGTGCCCGATCCAGGGAGCCAGCAGCACCATGGCGATGCCGGCGAACACCATGGTCAGGCTGGACACCGCGCCGCTCTCGGGATCGAGTTCGTAGGCCCGCGCGGTGCCCGCCGCATGCGCGGCCGCGCCCAGGGAGGCGCCTCGCGACATCGCCGAGCGCAGGCCCATCCAGCCATGCACGGCCTCGCCGACCAGCATGCCGAACACCCCGGTGCCCAGCACGCACAGGGCCGCGATGTCGGGCGTGGCCCCGAAATAGCCCGAGGCCGCCATGGCGAAGGGCGTGGATACCGATCGCGTGAGCATGCTGCGCGCCAGGGGCTGGGGCAGTTCGAACAGGCGGGCGAGCAGCCAGGAGCCCAGGACTCCCAGCACCAGGCCGCTGAGCACCCCGGCGGCCAGACTGAAGGGATAGCGGCGCAGCAGCGCTCGGCGCTGGTAGATGGGGTAGGCATAGGCCACGGTGGCCGGGCCCATCATCCACATCAGCCATTGGGTGTCGCGCAGGTACACGCCATATCCCACGCCGCTGAATTGCAGCAGCGCCAGCAGCACCAGGGGCGCGGTCACCAGGGGCTGCAGCCAGGCACGGCGATGGCGCCGGTACAGCCAGCGGGCCAGCGCATACAGCCCGAGGGTCGCCAGCAGGCAGACCGCGCTGGCGAGGGCCTCGGGATGGAGCGAGGGAATGCGCAGCCACGCCATCATCGCGCCGTCTCCCTGGCTTGCCGGCGCTCCTGGCGGGCACGCTCCCAGCGCAGGGTGCGCTCGACCACCAAGCCGGTGCCCACCAGCACGAGCAGGCTGCCCAGGGCGATCGCTCCCAGCAGGCGCAGCCCGCTGTGGGCCAGCAGCGGGCCGAAGCGCACGACGGCCAGCAGGGGAGGAATGAAAAACAGCAACATGTCGCCGAGCAGCCAGTTGGCGCCGGCCGCCAGGCGCTGTTCGGGCAGCACGCCGGCGGCCAGCAGCGCCAGCACGACGAACAAGGCCGGCACGGCCGCGGGCAGGGACCAGTGCAGCCACCGCAGCGCCTGCTCGGACGCCCACCAGGCGGCGATGAAAAACAAGACCTGCAAGGCGCCGCGCAAGGGCTTCGAGCGCGGATCCGTCGCGGGGTGACGCAGGCTCGTGTCCGGGAAGATCATGTCGGCAAACTCGGGAGTGCAGCGATGCTGCGGTGCGTTCAGGGATGAAACGCACTGTAGGCCCCCAAAGCCATTCCCTGAATGCTGGCGTGGTATAAATTCCATTCCTTGATGGAATGTGACGGGGTGGCGGCCATGGAATTGCGAGCGCTGGAAGCCTTTGTGCAGGTGCTTCGCTGCGGCGGTTTCACGGCCGCGGCGGACCGTATGGAAACCACTCAGCCGACCGTCAGCAAGCTGGTCGCGCAGCTGGAGCGCGATCTCGGGCAACCCCTGCTGCGCCGGGATACGCGGCCGGCGGTGGCGACCGACGCCGGGCGCCTGGTGCTGGCGCACGCCGAGACCATGCTGCTGGCGGCCGCCAACATCCGCGCCGGCCTGTCCGACCTGGGGCAGGCACGCAGCGGCGAGCTGCGCATCGGAGTGCCACCCCTCGGGCCGCAGTTGTTCGTGCCCCTGATGCACGCCTTCAAGCTGCGCCATCCCGGGATCGAGCTCAAGCTGTTCGAGGACGGCTCCAAGGCCATCGAGGCCGCCATGCTGGCCGGCGAGCTCGAGCTCGGCGGTCTGCTGGCGCCGCTGGACGAACGGCGCTACGAGCACATCATGCTCATCGACGACCGCCTTGCGCTGCTGGCGCCGGCGCGCTCGCGCTGGAGCCGGCGCCCCGTGGTGCGCCTGGCCGAGCTGGCCGAGGAGTCCCTGATCCTGTTCCTGGCTCCCTACATGCTCAACGAGCGCATCGAGGAGGCCTGCCGGCAATGCGGCTTCGTGCCCGAGATCGCCGGGCGCAGCGGGCAGATCGGCTTCATTCAGGAGCTGGTGCGCAGCGGCGTCGGCGTGGCCCTGCTGCCGAGTTCCGAGTTGCGCCATCTCTCGGCGGAGGATTTCTCCATCTCGACCCTGGTGGAGCCGGAAATCCC
>DAIDHU010000206.1 GCA_027451915.1 Thiomonas sp.
GCCCAGGCGCGGCGGCGCGTGGCCTCGTACAAGCGCGAAAAGGCTTCGCGGTCGCCGAGTGCGGTGAAGGCCAGCAGTTTTTCCAGGTCGGGCATGCCAGGCGGCGTCGTGCTGCCCCGCGCGCGGCGGGGCGCCGCACGCGGGGTCCAAGGCCGGCCGGGAGCGGCCATGGTGCCATGCATCTTAGCCGTTGGCGCGCCGCGGCCGTGCCCGGCCCCCAGGCGCCGGGAATCAGGCGATGAAGGCCGCTGGCACGGGGTTCTCGCCCAGCGCGTTGAGCAGAATGGCCCAGTGCATGGTCTCGTCGCCGAGGATGCTCGCGGCCGCCTTGGCCAGGTCGCGGTTGTGGAACTGCGGCACCGTGCCCAGGTAGGCGCTGGCGGCTCCCTTTTCCAGGCCGGCGGCAAAGCGCAGCACGTCGGCCTGGTTTTTCAGCTTGTCGGTGGGGAAGCCGTAGTCCGCGGGCTTTTTCGCCATGACCGCGGTGCCGCCCAGCTTGGAGATGGTGGCCTCGAGGATTCCGGCGTGCGCCTTGTGCTGGCCCTGGAATTCCACGGCCACCGCGAGTACGGGCTTTTGCAGCAAGCCCGATTCGGCACCCACCTGATAGGCGGCGATGGCCTGGTACTCCAGGCCCAGGGCCACGTTGAGCATGTCAATGTCGCCTTGCGTGGACATCGAGGCGGCGAAGCTGCGCGTGGGCAGGGCCAGCGCCGAGGCGGCGCTCAGCCCGGCCACGAACAGGCCTCCGCGCTTGAACCAGTCACGGCGGTCGGGGGCGGGAAGCTTGCGCTCATCGGATGCGTTCATGGGATGCTCCTGGGAGTTGGGGTTGAGGTCCGGGGCGGGCAGCCTTTCGCCGCCCGCCTGTCTGGACTTACGCGCCAACCGGAGAATCGGATTCACGCTCCTCGCGCGGGGTGCGCGCGCAAGGTCCCTCGCGCCGTGTCAGCGCTCCGCCAGGTCGAACACCAGCACCTCGGCGCCTTCGCCCCGGCGCAGTTGCAGCCCGTCGGCGTGGCGCAGCATCAGCGCATCGCCCGCGCCCAGGTCGACGGCATTGACCCGCAGCCTGCCGCGCACCAGGTGCACGTAGGCGCGGCGAGCCGGGTCCAGGGCCAGCTCCGCGTGCTCGTCGCCGTCGAACAGGCCGGCGTACAGACTCGCATCCTGGTGCATGCGCAGCGCGCCGTCGCGCGCCTGGCCGTCCACGATGCGGCACAGGCGGCCTCGGCGCGCCTGCACCCCGAAGTGCTTCTGTTCGTAGCCCGGGGCGATGCCGGTCGACAGCGGCTTGATCCAGATCTGCAGGAAATGCACCACCTGGGTCTGCGAAGGGTTGAACTCGCTATGCAGAACCCCCGTGCCGGCGCTCATGCGCTGCACGTCGCCGGGGCGCAGCGTGGAGCCGTTGCCCAGGGAATCCCGGTGGGAGAGTTCTCCCTCGAGCACATAGCTGATGATCTCCATGTCGCGGTGGCCGTGCTCGCCGAATCCCGCGCCGGGTTGTACGCGGTCCTCGTTGATCACCCGAAGCGGCCCGAACTCGATGTGATTCGGGTCGTAGTAGGACGCGAAACTGAAGCTGTGGAAGGACTCCAGCCAACCATGGCTGGCGTGGCCTCGTTGCTCGGACCTGCGAATCTGCTGCAACATGGTGGATGCATCGTCGGGAGTCACACAGGCTCAACCATAGTCCCAATGCCGTGGCCGCGGCATGCCCCGACCGGCGCGCGCGGGGGTGCCGTGCGGCTCGGTGGCGGGAGCGGGGCGGCGAATTCGTACACTGTGGCCGCCGCAGCCCCCATGTCGCCGGATGAAGCACCTGCTCGAAAATCTGTTCTCGGAAAAGCACCGCCTGACCGCGCGAAGGCGCGCCATGGGGGTGTTGCACGAGATCTGCCGCAACCACGAGAGGCTGAACCTGTTCGCCGACGGTGCGCCGCGAGAGATGCCCTCCATCCTGCTGGATGTGGACGAGGATGCCGGCACCGTGGTGTTCGATATTCCCCCGGAGGTGGAGGGGGTTCAGTGGGATCAGCGCGAACCGGTGCTTGCCGTGGCGCGTTTCGAGGGGGTTTTCGTAGGTTTCGAGCTGGACGACATCGAGCCCGTGCCCTGGAACGGCGCCCAGGCGCTGCAGGCCGCGCTGCCGCCAAGGGTGTACTACCTGCAACGGCGCCAGTATTTCCGCGTACCCGTGGGCAGCGGCGACATCAGCGCCGTGGTACTGGTGCGCCAGGGCGCGGCGGCGGTCAACGGACGCTGCCACGACATCAGCGCCGGGGGCATGCGCGTCCTGGTCAGCCCCGTAGGCGGGGACTTCCCGCTGCGCGCCGGCGAGCTCCTGCAGGAACTGCGCTTCCAGCTCAAGGGCATGGCGCTGCAGACGGCGGCGCGCATCCAGCACGTGGATCAGCCGGTGCAGTTGCCCAACGGAAGCAGCCTGGTGCCGCTGGGCCTGGAGTTTTGCGAAAAGACCTTCGCCTTCGACCAGGCGGTGGTGCGTTATGTGCAGCAGCGCGACCGGGATCTGCTCAGCGGGCGCAGCTGAGCGCGGCCGCGGGCGGCCGGCGCCGGATGTGGGGAAATTGTCATAAGTTCCCCGAAATTTCTTCCCTTCACGGCTTTGCCCGGGGGAACGTCGCCGATTCACGGCACAATCACGCCACCATAACGTCCTCTGCACTCCGGGCACCTCGCGCGCGGGCGATGGGCGGCGTGCCCGCGAGGGCCGTCGCCGCTGCTCGGGGTCGGCCGGTCCACGAAGTCCTGTATTCCAGCTTTGCCAGCGCCCCTCGATGCCGCCCGAGCCGTCCCGCCAACGCCAGTGGCTTGAATTCGCCACCTCCATGCTGCGCGAACTCGTCACGGGGCATGCGCCCCGCGCACTGGCGCAGCGCCTGTGCCGGCTGGCCGAGAGCCACGCGCCGGGGCGTGTGGCCAGCATCATGGTGCTGGGGGAGGATCGGCGCCTGTACGTGTTCGCCGCGCCGGGCGCGCCGCCCGCGCTGCTGGCCGAGTTCGACGGGCTGCGCCCCGGCCAGGGAAGCGGATCCTGCGGCAACGTCGCGTTGCACGAACAGCCGGCCCTGGTCGACGACATCGCATCGGATACCCGCTGGGAGGACCTGCGCGCTCCGGCGCAGCGCTGGGGCCTCGGATCCTGCCATTCCTACCCGGTCTGGCACGAAGGGGAGCTCATCGGAACCTTCGCCCTGAGCGCCACGGCCGCCGGCCCGGCGGCCGCCGAGGAACTCGAGTTGCTCGAGTTCGCGGCGACCATGGCCGGCACCTTGCTGGGTTTCGATCGCCTGCGCCGGCGCGGCGAGCGCGAACAGGCGCTGCACGCGGCGATGCTGGACAACGCCCTGGTGGGCATGGCCCTGCTGCGCGGGCGCAGCATCCGTGCCGCCAACGCCACGCTGGCCCAGATGCTCGGGCACGCCGATGCCCGTGAGCTGGTCGGGCGCGGCGTGGACGAGCTCTATGCCGCCTCGGCCGAGTTCAAGCGCTGGCGCCAGCAACTGGAAGGCCCCTTGCGCGAGGCGGGACAGGCCCGCGCGGAGGTCTGCGTGCGCCGGGCCGACGGCGACACCGCCTGGTGGGAGATCGCCGGCCGGCGCATCGATCACGAAGACGGCGACTTCGATTCCGTGTGGTCGGCCGTGGACATCACGCATCGTCGCCAGGCGCAGGAGCGCCTGCGCTGGCAGGCTCGACACGATGCGCTGACCCAGCTGCCCAACCGCCATGGTCTGGACCACTTCCTGCAGCGCGAGCTCGAGCAGGTGGCCCAGGAAGGCGCGCACCTGGCGCTGGGCTGGCTGGATCTGGACGATTTCGCCGCCGTCAACGAACGCTGGGGCCATCTGGTGGGCGATGCCGTGCTGCGTCAGGTGGCGCAACGCCTGGGCGCCGCGCTGGGCCCCCGCGATCTGCTCGCGCGCATCGGCGGGGACGAGTTCGTGCTGGTGCTCAACCGCGTGGAGGGGCCGCAGCAGCTGGCGTCGCGCCTGCAGGCCTTCGAGCAGGCCATGCAGGCCGAGTTCGGCACCGGTTCCTCGGCGCTGCGCCTGGGCATGAGCCTGGGCCTGGCGATGTATCCCGACGACGAGACCAGCGTGGACGGGCTGCTGCGCCAGGCCGACGCCGCGCTGCTGAGCTGCAAGATGCGCAAGGCCGAGCGCGACAACTGGTGGCTGCGCTGGGGCGAGCCCATGCGCGGCGAGCTTTCCGCGCTGGCGGCCGCGCGCGCTCCCCGGGCCTATGGAGAAGCCGCCGCGCAGCTGATGGCCGAGGCCCAGTCCCAGGGGCTGGGCCTGGACGAGGCGCTGCTGCGAGCCTATTTCGCGCGGCTGCACGAGGATGGGCAGACCGCCGCCGCGCTGGATGCGCTGGACGCGCAGACGCGCGCGCGTCTGCGCGAGCGCGAGACGGCGCAGTTGCGCGCCTTGCTCGACCCCGGCGCGCTGGAGCACGAACGCGGCGACGTGGCCATGCGCGCGGGGCGCAGGCACGCCCTGGTGGGAGTGGCCTCCGCCGCCCTCACCCGCGCCCTGTTCGGGCTGCACCATGAGCTCGCCGAGCGCATCGGGCAGTTGCCCATGCACAGCCTGCGGCGCCTGCAGCTCCTGGACGTGCTGGCGCAGCGGGTCAGCCGCGAATTGCAGCAGCGCATCCTGGGGGCCGACGAGGTCACGCGCGCCTACCGGGAATGGGCCACGCAGGCGCTGGGTGAACTGGAGCGCTTCGGGGTGTGGGCGGATTTCGTCGGCCACGTCGGGCGCGCCCTCGAGGGGCTGCCCGGCATCGTCGGCGTGGCGCTT
>DAIDHU010000207.1 GCA_027451915.1 Thiomonas sp.
GGCCGGACGGCTGCCGATGTTCAGCCCGGCGATCTCGCGGATGGGCGTGGCGGCGTAGAAATACTGGGCGAAGGAGGGGTCGCTGTAGACCAGCTCGCGGTAGGCATGCATGGCCGATTGCGACAACTGCGCCGCGGCCTCGCGGAAGCTCTGCGGCGCGGCCACGCGGGTGCCGCGCCGGCCCGCGCCCGGCGATGCCTGGCGCGCGCTGAGCAGCGTGGCCTCGAGGGTGGCGGCCACCAGGGTCTCCAGGTTGCGGCGCCCGATCTCGGCATTGGAGTACTTGCTGGAGATCACCTCGCCCTGCTCGGTCAGGCGGATGCTGCCGCCCACGGTGCCGGCCGGCTGGGCCAGGATGGCCTCGTAGCTGGGGCCGCCGCCGCGGCCCACGCTGCCGCCGCGGCCGTGGAACAGGCGCATGCGGATGCCGTGGCGCTCGCCGAGCTGGCCGAAAAGCTCGGCCAGGGCCACCGAGGCCTTGTGCAGCTCCCAGTTCGAGGTCAGGTAGCCGCCGTCCTTGTTGCTGTCGGAGTAGCCGAGCATGATCTCCTGCAGCGAGCCCGAGGCCGACACCAGCTCGGCGATGCCGGGCAGTTCGTACAGGCCTTGCATGATCTGCGGCGCGTTGCGCAGGTCGGCGATGGTCTCGAACAGCGGCACCACGATCAGCTCGACCTGCGCGCCCTCGGCGCCCAGGGTGCCGTGCAGCAGGCCGCATTCCTTTTGCAGCAGCAGCACTTCCAGCAGGTCGCTGACGCTTTCGGTGTGGGAGATGATGGCCTGGCGCACCGCTTGCTCGCCCAGGCTGCGCCGCGCGGCGCGCGCGGCCTCGAACACCGCGAGTTCCGAGACGGTGAGCTCGGAGTAGCGCGCGTCGGGCACGCGCAGCGGGCGCGGGTCGCGCAGCATGCGCAGCAGCAGCTCGATGCGGGCGGCCTCGTCGAGCCCGGAATAGTCGTGGCACAGCTGCGCGCGCTGCAGCAGCTCGGCCAGCACGGCCTCGTGCTTGTCCGAGCTCTGGCGCAGGTCCAGCGTGGCCAGGTGGAAGCCGAACACCTCCACGGCGCGCAGCAGCGGCGCCAGGCGCATGCCGGCCAGAGCCTGGGCGTGATGGGCCTGCAGCGAGTCGCGCACGATGCGCAGGTCGGTGGCCAGCGCCTCGGCGTCGGGATAGGGCTCGGCGGGGCCGATCTCGTGGCGCAAGGCCTGGGTGCCGCCCAGCTTGCGCAGGGTGGCGGCCAGGCGGGCGTACACGCCGATCAGCGCGCGGCGGTAGGGTTCGTCGCGGCGGTGCTCGCTGGCATCCGGCGAGGCCTCGGCCAGCGCCAGCAGCTGCGGGCTGGCGCTGGCCAGCATCAGCGACACCGAAAGTTCCGAGCCCAGCGCATGCACCTGGTCCAGGTAGTGGGTCAGCGCGGTGCGCGCCTGCAGGCGCAGCGCGTATTGCAGGGTCTCGGCGGTGACGAAGGGGTTGCCGTCACGGTCGCCGCCGATCCAGTGGCCCATGCGGAAAAAGGAGGGCAGGCGCCAGGGCTTGCCGTCGGGGCGCGGGAACAGTTCGTCCAGATCCTGCTCCAGGTCCAGGTACAGGCGCGGCACTTCCTGGAAAAACGTGCTGTTGTAGTAGGACAGCGCGTTCTTGATCTCGTCGGACACGCGCAGCTTGGTGTAGCGCAGCAGGCGGGTCTGCCAGATCTGGGTGATGCGGGCCTGCAGCTCGGCGTCGAGCTGGCGCCGGCGTCGCGGCGCCATGGGCGCGTCGCGCTGCGCGAGCAGGCGCGCGATCTCGCGCTCGGCATCCAGCAGGCTCTTGCGCTGCACCTCGGTGGGGTGGGCGGTGAGCACCGGCGCGATCAGGGAACGGGAGAAGAACTCCTCGAGCTGCTCGGGCGACACCTCGGCGCGGCGCAGCTTGTCCAGCGCGGCGCGCACGCTGCCGGGCTGGGGCCGCTCGCTGGCCAGCTCGTGGGCCTGGCGCCGGCGCAGCACATGGCGGTCCTCGGCGAGGTTGGCGAGGATGGAGAAATAACTGAAGGCCCGGATCACGCTGACCGCCTGGTCGCGCGAAAGGCCTTCCAGCAGGCGGCCCAGCATGCGGCGCTGGCGGGCGTCGCCCTCGCGGTGAAACCGCACGGCCAGCTGGCGCACCTGCTCGACGGTGTCGAACATCGCCTGCCCCTCCTGTTCCCGGATCACCTCGCCCAGCATGCGGCCGAGCAGGCGGATGTCGTCGAACAGGGCGGTATCGTCGGGCACGGGCGGCTTGGAAGGCATGGATGTCGGGCGGGCAGGGCGGCGGCCGCGGGGGCGGGCGCGGGTGGACGAAGGAGGGAGGGCCCGCACCGGCGTCGCCGGTCGGACCCTCGGATGCTAGCAGCGAGTCCGCCTGGCGGAACCGTCCGGGCTGCAGGGGGAGGCCGCGCTGCTAGGATCGCGCGCATGTCCGACGCCTTCACTCCTTCCTCCGAAGCCCGCGGCGCGGGCCTGGTCATCGCCTCGCGCGAGAGCCGCCTGGCCTTGTGGCAGGCCGAGCATGTGCGCGCCCGCCTGGGCGCGCTCGACCCCGGCCTGGACGTGCGCATCCTGCCCATGACCACCCGTGGCGACCAGATCCTCGACCGCGCGCTGTCCAAGGTCGGCGGCAAGGGCCTGTTCGTCAAGGAACTCGAGACGGCCATGCAGGAGCGCCGGGCCGACCTGGCGGTGCACTCGCTCAAGGACGTGCCCATGCAGTTGCCCGAGGGTTTCGAGTTGTGCGCGATCCTCGAGCGCGAGGATCCGCGCGACGCCTGGGTATCGACCCGCGCGCCCTCCTTCCTGGAGCTGCCGCGCGCAGCCGTGGTCGGCACCTCCAGCCTGCGGCGCGAAATGCAGATCCGCGCATTGCGCCCGGACCTGCAGGTGCGCGCGCTGCGCGGCAATCTCGACACCCGGCTGCGCAAGCTCGACGAGGGCCAGTACGACGGCATCGTGCTGGCGGCGGCCGGGCTGCTGCGCCTGGGCCTGCGCGAGCGCATCCGCGGCTACCTCGACACCGAGCAGATGCTGCCGGCGCCGGGGCAGGCCGCGCTGGGCCTGGAGATTCGCAGCGGCGAGCCGGCGCTGGCCGGGCGTCTGCAGGCCCTGCAGCACCAGCCCACGGCGCTGGCCGCGCAGGCCGAGCGGGCGCTGGCGCGAGCGCTGGGCGGCAGTTGCAGCACCCCCCTGGGGGCGCACGCGCGCTGGGGCCTGGGCGCGGGCGAGCTGTGCCTGCGCGCCGTGCTGGGCATGCCCGACGCCTCGCAGGTGCTGCGCGTGGAGGTGCGTGCCGCGGTCTCGGAGGCCGCGCAGGCCGAGGAGCTGGGGCGCACTGCCGCGCGGCAGTTGCTGGAGCAGGGCGCGCGGCCCTTGCTGGAGCGCCTGCAGGCGGCCTGAGTGTTCGCCGGTCCCCATGCCCGCCATGCAAGCCAGCCCGACACGCCAGGCCCGAGGCGCGGACGCCCCGCAGCTGGTCGTGACCCGTGCGCGCGAGCCGCAGGCCGACGCCGAGGCTTCGACCCTGGAGCTCGAACTCGCGGCCGCCGGTGTGCGGGTGCACGAGTTCGCGCTGATCCACGTGCTGCCCGCGGCCGAGCCGCTGAGCGCGCAGCGCGCGGTGCAGGCGCTGGAGGACTTCCACCTGGCCGTTCCGGTCAGCCCCTCGGCGGTGCAGGCCTTGCTGCGCCTGCGCGACCGGCCCTGGCCCGCCGCCTGCGCGGTGGGCCTGATCGGGCGCGCCAGCCGCGAGGCCTTCGAGCGCGGCCTGCGCGAACGCGGCGAGGATCCGCGGCCGCTGCGCCTGCTGTGCGCGCAGCAGGCCGGTGCCGATTCCGAAGCCCTGTGGCAGGAGCTGCAGGCGCTGCGCGGCGCCTGGCAGGGCGCGCGGGTGCTGATCCTGCGCGGCGACGGCGGCCGCGACTGGCTGGCGGCCACGCTGCAGGCGGCCGGGGCCGAGGTGCAGGTGGTGGAGTTGTACCGACGCGCGGCGCCCGCGGCCGATGCCGCCACCCTGGAGCGGCTGCGCGCCTTGCTGGGTTTGCGGGCGGCCTGGCAGGTCGGTGCCGCCTCCTCGCTGCACAACCTGTGCGAGCTGCTGCGCGCGGCCGGCATGGACCCGAGGCGCGAGTTGGCCGTACAGCGTGCGCTGGTGCATCACCCGCGGGTGGCGGAGGCCGCGCGCAAGGCCGGCTTCGGGCGCGTGGACGTGGTGGAATTCCGTGCCGGGGCCCTGTTGCGGGCCTTGTCCTGAGCGTGCCGGGCCTTGCCGGCGAGGGCCCAGCGAAATGACAGTCCATAGCGGGACAGGACACTAGAATCGGCGCCATGTCCGAGCCCACCGTTTCCGACGAGACCCTGTCGGCGCCGCCTCCGGCCGCGCCGCCTCCCGCAGCTGCACCGGCCGCGGGCATTCCCGGCGGCGGCTACGTGCCGCCCCCGGCGCCGGCCGCCGCGGCCGGCGCGCGCCGTGGCGGCGCGGCCCTGTGGCTGGCCGTGCTGGGCCTGCTGGTGCTGCTGGGCCTGGTGGCCTGGTGGCTGAACCAGCGCCTGTACGCGACCCAGGCGGAGATCGCCCAGCGCCTGCAAGAGGCGCAGACCCATTCCATCGAAGCCCGCACCATCGCCACGCAGAATGTGCAGGCCACGCGCGAGCTGGCGGCGAAGATCGCCGTGCTGCAGTCGCGCGAGCAGGACCTGGCGGCCCAGCGGGCGGCGCTGCAGCAACTGGTGCAGGACCTGGCCAAGACCCGCGATGACGCCTTCCTGGGGCAGACCGCCGAGCTCATCTCGCTGGCGCAGCAGCAGGCCGAGCTCACCGGCACGCTGCAGCCGCTGATCTCCACCCTGCAATCCAGCCTGCAGCGCCTGCAGCGCGTGGACAGCCCGCGCGCCGCGCTGGTGGCCCATGCCGTGCAGGCGGACCTGGCGCGGCTGAAGGCCGCCGTGGTGCCGGACGTGCCGGTGGCCGCGCAGCGCCTGGACCAGCTCGCGGCGATGATCGACCGACTGCAGACCCTGGGCTCGGCCGCGCCGATGCAAGGTGCCTCCTCGCCGGCCGATTCGGCCTCGCAGTCCGCCGCCGGGGGCTGGCGCGGCTGGCTGCAGCGCGTGGGCGCAGAGGCCTGGCGCCAGGCGCGCGGCCTGGTGACCATCACACGCGTGGATCATCCCGACGCCTTGCTGGCCTCGCCCACGCAGCATGAGTTCCTGCGCGCCAACCTCAAGCTGCGCGTGCTCAACGCCCGCCTGGACCTGTTGTCGCGCAACGCCTTCGGCTTCAAGACGGACATGCAGGACATCCAGCGCGTGCTGCAGACCCAGTTCAACCAGAGCCAGCCGCGCACCCAGATGGCGCGCGCCCTGGCGGCGCAGATCGCGCAGGTGGACCTGACCGCGCAGCCCGCGGCCAACCTGCAATCCCTGCTGGTGCTGGCCAACATCGGCCTGGGGAGCGACTGATGCGCTGGCTGGCCTGGCTGATCACCCTGGCGCTGGGCGCGGCGCTGCTGGCCATGGCGGCCAGCGGGCGCCC
>DAIDHU010000208.1 GCA_027451915.1 Thiomonas sp.
GGTTGGTCCGGGCGCCATGTGCCAGGCGATCAGGGCGATCGCAAGGATGGCGGCAAAGATCACCACATAGGCCACCGCGCGGCGTTGTCCGGGCATCGCTCAGATTCTATCCGCCCCGGCCTCGGGGCTCCCCAACGAGATCGCGGCTGGGAGGGTGGTGGTGGCCTTCGCCGCATCCTGAGCGGCCACACCAAAGACCGGGGCACGCTCACCTTTGACGACCGCGGCGGCTTCGGTTACAATCCCTGAGCGGCGTGGAGCAGTGGCAGCTCGTCGGGCTCATAACCCGAAGGTCCCAAGTTCGAATCTTGGCGCCGCAACGCTCCCCGACTGAGCGCCGCGGGCATCAGGCGGTATAGCTCAGGGGTTAGAGCGCTCGGCTCATAACCGAGTTGTCCCTGGTTCGAATCCAGGTACCGCCACCGCGTCCTACGCCTCAGGTGCGCTCTGAGTGGCCGCTGGCTGGTTCCGTGGCAGCCCCCACCCGGCGCCCTTGCCGGGAGACCAGGGGCTGGCACCGCGCCCCGGTCTGCCTGGAGCATCCGCTCGGCCGGGTCGTGGTCGCCGCGACCTGGGTGGCGAGTGCTCCGCTGGGATGATCCGCCTTCAGGGCCTCGAGCTCGTCCTGGGCCGCCTTGAGCGCCTGCTCCAGCGCGTCGCCGCCACTCGCGGCCTGCGCGTCGAGCTGTGGGTCGGCGGATGGGGTCGGGTCGGCGGCCTGGGCCGCCGGGCTTTCGTGGGCAGAGGTCTGGGTCATGGATCGGCAGGGTTTCGTCGGCGCGCCGGGGAGGGCGCGCGGCTTTGGCGGGCATATGGGGGCGCCCGGCAGGCTTTCAAGGGGGTGGCGCGCGGCGCACGAACACGATGCTGTCGCGGAACCCCACCGGACGCATGCCCTCGGCCAGGCCGCTGGCCAGGAAGGAGGCCAGACGGTCTCGCGCCACCCAGACGGCCAGCGGCCGGCCCGCCCGCGCCGCCTCGCGCACCGCGGAGGGCTGCACGCAGGGTGATGCTCCCGCCGCATGGCGGCAGCCGAACCACAGGTCGGAGCTGGCGCTGTCGATCACCCGCAGGGGGCGCAGGCCGTAGAACAGCAGCGAGGCGTCGCGGTCCTCGAAGGTCTGCCAGGAATACATGTCCACGCCCCGCGGGAACATCGAGTGCAGCACCTGGGCGACATGTTGCTGGGAGGTGTCGGCAGTCTTGGCCACCGCCAGCTCGGTGGCGAACAGGCTCATGCTCAGGCCGCTCAGCCCGAACACCAGCAGGCCCGCCTCGAGCAGGCCGCGGCGCAGCAGCGCCGCCGCCAGCAGCGAGACCGTCAGCAGGCCCAGGCTCAGCCAGGGCAGCAGGGCGCATTGGGGCGGCGGCAGGCCGCTGCGCAGCGCCATGAGCCGCACCTCCGGCACGCTGAGGATGGCCAGCCACAGCCCGGCCGCCGCCAGGCCGAACAGCGCGCATCCCGCGGCCATCCAGGCTCGGGCCGTCGCGATCTGGCCGCGGTCGACGGCCTGCTGCAGGCGCACGCCCGCCCACCAGGCCAGCAGCACGACCACCGGCAGCAGGTAATAGGCGCCCTTGTCGCTGGAGCTGGAAAAGAACACCAGCAGCGTGAGCGAGGCATTGCGGGCCCATACCGCGCTGCGCGCGGCCGGGCCGCTGCGCAACCGGCGCGTGCGCAGCACCAGCGCAGCCAGCAGGCCGGTCCATTGAAAGGTTCCGATCAGCAGCTTGGGCAGGTAGTACCACCAGGGGCCGTGGTGGAAATCGGGCGGGATCCTGGTGCCCAGGAAACGATTGATGGTCTCGTTGACCCAGAAAAACCAGGCGAAGCCGCTCTGGTGCCAGGCGGCGAGCAGTTGCCAGGGCATGGCCACGAGCAGGAACAGCGCGATGGCCCAGGGGTCCAGGAACAGGCGCAGCATGCGCGCGCGCGGCAGGGGGCCGGGGGACAGCAGCAGTTGCACCAGTCCCACGAGACCCAGCATCACCAGGGCCTCGGGGCCCTTGGTCATCACGGCCAGGCCCAGGGGCAGCATGGCCCAGCGCATCAGGGCGCGGCTCTCCCGGCGCTCGGCCAGTACCACCAGGGCCAGCGCGACCAGCCAACCCAGGCTCATGAGGGGGTCGAACAGGATGGTGCGCCCGATTTCCACCCAGCCCAGCGAGGTGCCGGCGATCAGCGCCGCCGTGCGTCCCGCCAGCGGCGATTCCAGGCGACGCCCGAGCACGATGCACCCCAGGCTGGCCAGCCAGGCCGCCATGGCATCGGGCAGGCGAGCCTGCCAGGCGCCCACGCCGAAGGCCTTGAAACACAGCGCCATCAGCCAGTACAGCAGGGGCGGCTTCTCGATATAGGGCACGCCGTCCAGGTGCGGAATCAACCAGCTGCCACCGTGGCTCATCGCCATGGCGATGTCGGCGTACAGGGCTTCGTTGTTGTCGCGGATGGGGGGCCGGCCCAGGCCCCAGAACATGCAGGCGGCGACCAGCAGCAGCACGGTGGCGTCGGCGGCCCAGGCGGGCAGGGCCTTGTCGCCGAGGAGGCGGGCGGGGGGCGATGAGGGCAAGGGAGGCTCGGAAATGTCTTGAAGGCCGTGTGGGCTCCAGGTCTACGGGGCGCCATTGTGCCGCGTCGCGCAGGCACTGGCGTACCCTGGACGGGAAATCCGGCGGCTAGCGTCAATCCGGCATCGATCCGGCGTCAATCCGGCGTCAATCCGGCGTAGAACCGTCGTACATCCGGCATCGAGCCCGCATCCGTGCGCCGCTGAACGGCCGATTTTCGGGCGCGAAGGAGCCGGGCTCAGGCCTCCTGGGCGCTTCGAAGCGCCTGGGCGCGTGCCGCGCTGGCCGCGAGCCGGGCCGGGTCGGGCGGGGTTCGCGTGGGCCAGCCGAGCAGTTCCCTCTCCACCAGGTCGGCCAGGGCGCCGACCCATTGCGCATCGTCGTTCAGGCAAGGGATGTAGTGGAACTCGCTGCCTCCGCTGGACAGGAAGGCCTGCTTGCCCTCGATGGCGATTTCCTCCAGGGTCTCCAGGCAATCGGCGACGAAACCGGGGCATACGACGTCCACCCGGCGCACCCCGGCGCGGGCCAGTTCCCGCAGGCTGGGTTCGGTGTAAGGCTGCAGCCACTCCTGCGCGCCGAAGCGCGACTGGAAACTCAGCAGGTACTGCTTGGCATCCAGGCCCAGGGCCTCGGCCAGCAGGCGGGCGGTCTTGTGGCATTCGCAGTGGTAGGGGTCGCCGCGCAGCAGGGTGCGCCGCGGCATGCCATGGAAGCTCATGACCAGGCGGTCGGGGCGGCCATGCTCGGCCCAGTGGGCACGCACCCTGGCGGCCAGGGATTCGATGTAGCCGGGGTCGTCCGCGAAGTTGCGCACCCAGCGCAGCGCGGGCTGGCGCCGCTGGCCGCGCAGCCAGGCGCCCACCGCGTCCAGCGCGGTGGCGGTGGTGGCCGCGCTGTACTGCGGGTACAGCGGAACCCCGAGCACTCGGGTGGCGCCCTGGGCGTGCAGCTCGTCGAGCACCGCGCCGGTGGCCGGTTCGCCGTAGCGCATCGCATGGCGCACCGTCAGGTGGTGGCCGCGGCGCTGCAGCTCGGCCTGCAGCGCGCGCTCCAGCGCGGCGGTGGCCACCGCCAGCGGGGATCCGGCGCTCTGCCAGATGCGCGCGTACTTGGCCGCGGTGCGCGGCGAACGAAAGGGGACGATGATGCCGTGCAGGATCGGCAGCCACACCGCGCGCGGCACCTCGATGACCCGTGGATCGGCCAGGAATTCGCGCAGGTAAGGGCGTACCGCCGCCGCCGTGGGTGCGGCAGGCGTGCCGAGGTTGAACAGGACGACGGCGGTGGTGGAGGGGCGGCCGTGCTCGAAGAGTTCGGGGGAAGGGGAAGGCATGGGCGGCGGGCAGCGAGGCGTCGGGCGCGGCTGGTCAGCGGTCGAACACCTCGAACATCACGGTGGGGGCCGTGGGATCGGTGGGTTTGGCGCCCAGGCAGATTTCGCCCTGGCCATGCAGCACGCATTCATTGCGCCGCAGCGCCAGCGCGTTGTCCTGCCCGGCGTAGCGCACCCAGGTGCCGTTGCTGGACAGGTCGGTGAGCATGAAATAGCTTCCACGCCATTCGATGCGGGCGTGCTGGCGGGAAACCCGGATGTCATTGACGACGAATTCCGCCGCCTGGGTGCGCCCGATGTGGAGCACACCCTGCGAGGCCGGCATGTCCTGGTGCACGTCCAGCCAGCTCAGGCCCAGGTGCTGCGTGGCGCTGGCGATCATGGTCGGCAGGTGGGGCATGGTCTGGCTGTTTTGCCAGCCGGCATCCCATTCGATCTGGTGCACCGGCACCGCCTGCTCGTAGCCGCGCAGGAAAATCGAGCCCAGGCTGCGCAGGCGCGCCTGCTGTTCCAGGCTCAGGCCCTCGGCCACGGCCTCGCCCAGCAGGATCTGTCCGCCGGCGGCCGAGCCCGACAGCCGGGCCGCGGCGTTCACCGCGTCGCCGAAACAGTCCCCCGGCGTGAGCACCACCGGGCCGCGCGACAGGCCGATTTTCAGCGGCACCGACACCGGTTTGGAATTGTCGTGGTTCCACTGCGCCAGGCGGCGCTGGGCCTCGCAGCAGGCCTGCACAGCGGCCGCGTTGTCGTCGAACACCGCGAGCAGGCCGTCGCCCAGGGTCTTGACCACCTGGCCGCGGTGCTGGGTGATGATCTCCCCGGCGGCCTGGGTGACCTGGGTCATCAGGCGCGCGGCGACCGTGTCACCCAGCGACTTGTACAAGCCGGTGCTGCCGACCACGTCGGCGAACACCACCGTCCTCGTTACGGGCTTGCGCAGATTGGACATGTGCGCAAGTCTAGCGGGGGAGCCGATCAGAGGGAATCGAGGAAGCTGCGCAGCTTGTCCGAGCGGGTCGGGTGCTTGAGCTTGCGCAGTGCCTTGGCCTCGATCTGGCGGATGCGCTCACGGGTGACGTCGAACTGCTTGCCGACCTCCTCGAGGGTGTGGTCGTTGGCCATTTCGATGCCGAATCGCATGCGCAGCACCTTGGCCTCGCGCGGGGTGAGCGAGTCCAGGATGTCCTTGACCACGTCGCGCAGGCTGGCCTGCAGCGCCGCGTCGGTGGGCGCCAGCATGCCGGTGTCATCGATGAAATCGCCCAGATGCGAATCGTCGTCGTCGCCGATGGGCGTTTCCATGGAGATCGGCTCCTTGGCGATCTTCATGATCTTGCGCACCTTGTCCTCGGGCATTTCCATCTTCTCGGCCAGG
>DAIDHU010000209.1 GCA_027451915.1 Thiomonas sp.
TTACAACGCCCACCTGGCCGCTTACCCCGACGTCGACTGGGAGTCGCTCGCGCGCGGCGTGGTGGAGCGCCAGCTGGGCCTGCGTTTCAACCCCTACACCATCCAGATCGAGCCCCACGACTGCATGGCCGAGATGTTCGACGCCGTGGCGCGGCTGAACACGGTGCTGATCGACCTCAATCGCGACCTCTGGGGCTATATCTCCCTGGGCTACTTCCGCCAGCGCACGAAGGCCGGGGAAATCGGCTCCTCGACCATGCCGCACAAGGTCAACCCCATCGACTTCGAGAATTCCGAGGGCAACCTGGGAATCGCCAACGCGCTGCTGCGGCACCTGAGCGACAAGCTGCCCATCTCGCGTTTCCAGCGCGACCTCACCGACTCCACCGTGCTGCGCAACATGGGCGTGGCCCTGGGCCACGGCCTGCTGGCCTACGACAGCCTGCAGCGCGGGCTCGACAAGCTCGAGCCCGACCTGCCCCGGCTCGCGCAGGACCTGGAAGCCGCCTGGGAGGTGCTGGCCGAACCCGTTCAGACGGTCATGCGCAGGCACGGGCTTCCCAATCCCTACGAGCAGCTCAAGGAACTCACCCGCGGCAAGGCCATCACCCGTGACATCCTGCGGCAGTTCATCGCCGGCCTGCCATTGCCCCTGGCCGAGCGCGAGCGCCTGCTGGAGCTCAGCCCGGGCAGCTACACGGGCAAGGCGGCCGAGCTGGCTCGCCGCATCGGCGGCGCGCAAGACGGGCCCGGCTCGCCCGGCGCCGACGCATGACCCCCCTCACTCCAGCCTGGAGACGACCATGACCAAACTCGTGGTGAAGTGGCTGCTGTCGGCCACCGCGCTGATGGCGGTGGCCTACCTGTACAGCGGGGTGGTGCTGTCGGGCTTCGTGGCCGCCCTGTGGGCTTCGCTGATCATCGGCCTGCTCAACAGCCTGGTGCGCCCGGTGCTGCTGCTGCTGACCCTGCCGATCACCGTGCTCACGCTGGGCCTGTTCTTTTTTGTCATCAACGCGGCGATGTTCTACGCCGCCTCGGGCCTGAGCGCGGGCTTCGAGGTGCGCGACTTCGGCGCGGCGCTGATCGGCTCCCTGCTGTACAGCGTGGCCGGGCTGATCATCGACTCAGCGCTCGAGGGTCTGTTCCAGAGCGGCCGTCGCTGAGGCCGTCGCCGGGGCCTTCGCGCCACGCGCCGCCCGCGCCAGGTCGCGCAGCGCGCGCAGGCGTGCGCTGCGTGGAGGATGGGTGCGGAACAGGCGCAGCATGCCGCGGCCGCCCAGGGGCTCGTCGAACATCATCTGGGCACCGGCCGGGTAGCGCGCCGCCAGCGCGAACACGCCGGGCGCGTCGGCACGCCGGCGCAGTTGCCGCAGCGCCCGTGCCATGGCCTCGGGGTCCTCGCACAGGCGAGCGCCCAGGCAGTCCGCAGCGAGCTCCTTGCGCGCCGATCCCCCCATGTGCACCAGCAGGGCCACGAGCGGCGCCAGCAGCAGCCAAAGTGGCGCCGCCCACGGCCAGCCCGACGCCGTCTCCTCGGAAACCTGGGCGAGGCCCGCCTGGGCCGCGGCCGCGAGCACTCCGCCTGCCGCCGCCGCCAGGCTGGCCGGCAGCATGTCCCCGCGCAGGACATGGGCGAACTCGTGCGCCAGCACGGCCCGCAGCTCGCGTTCGTCCAGCAAGTGAAGAATGCCGCTGGTCAGCACCAGACAGGCGCGCCGCGCATGGCATCCGGTGACGAAGGCATTGGGAGCCGATTCATCCAGCAGGTACACCCGCGGCACCGGCAGCTCGGCGCGCTGCGCAAGTTCGCGCACCATGGCCAGCAGGTGCGGCGCGTCCCGTGCATCGACTTCGCGTGCGCGGTACAGGCGCAGTACCACGGGCGCGCAATAGCGACAGGCCGCGACAGCGGCCAGCAGCGCCAGCGCGGCGCCCGGCATCCAACCGCCGAGCCACCGGCCGAGCAGGGCTGCCGGCAATGCCGCCACGCCCAGCAACGCCAACGTGCGCAGCAGGTTCGACATGCGCGGGATCCAGGCTTGATGAATTACCTTTTGAAACACAGGTAACGCATGCTAGCGTATCCAGGCGGTGCGCGCCACCCAAGGGCTTGCAGGGCTCCTAGGCTGCCGCGGGTGCCTCGCAGGCGAAGCGGTCCCCGACCTGCAGCGGCAGGCCACGCAGCAGCGCGGCAGCGTCGACCGGGGTGCCGCCGGCACGCTGCAGGCGGGTCAGCACCAGCGAGCCTTCCCCGCAGGCGATCTCGATGCCCGCGGCGTCGGCGCGCAGGACCTGGCCCGGCGCGGCGCCCGCGCCGCCGCGGCCCAGGCGGGCGGCATGGACCTTGAGCTGCGCATCGCCCACGCGGGTACGCGTGCCGGGCTGCGGCTCGAAGGCCCGGATGCGCCGCTCCAGCTCGACCGCTGGGCGTCGGTAATCCAGCCAGGCCTCGGCCTTGTCGATCTTGGCCGCGTAGGTGGCGCCGTCATTGGGCTGCGCGGTGGGCTCGGCCACTCCCTGCTGCAGGTCGAGCAGGACCTGCAGCAGCAGCCGGGCACCGAGCTCGGCCAGGCGATCGTGCAGCGTGGCCGCGGTGTCCTCCGCGAGGATGGGGGTTTCCTCCATGCGATAGACCGGCCCCGTGTCCAGCCCGGCCTCCATGTGCATGATGCTGACCCCCGACAGCGCATCGCCCGCCTCGATGGCGCGCTGGATCGGCGCCGCTCCGCGCCAGCGCGGCAGCAGCGAGGCATGGATGTTCAGGCAGCCCAGGCGCGGCAGATCCAGCACCCACTGGGGCAGCAACAGGCCGTAGGCCACCACCACGAGCATGTCCGGCGCGGCGCGGCGCAGGGCCTCGCGCGCCTGCCTGGCATCATCGGGGAAGCGGCCGTCCAGGCGCAGGCCGCGGGGTTGTTCCAGCGCCAGCGCCTGCTCCAGGGCCACGCGCTTGACCGCGCTGGCCTGCGGGTGCAGGCCCCGGCCGGCCGGGCGATCGGGCTGGGTCAGCACCAGCGGGACCTCGTAGCCGGCCCGCAGCAGGGCGCGAAGCGCCAGCGCGGCGAATTCCGGGGTGCCGGCACAGGCCACGCGCAGCCCGCCCGACCCCGCGGCGCCCGTCTCCCGCGCTAGGGCAGCGGTCTCGGCCACGGCCTCACGCCGCCTCGGTCTCGCGCTGTCGCTTGCGCATGCGCACCTTGATGCGATTGCGCTTGAGCGCGGAAAGGTAGTCGACGAACACCTTGCCTTCGAGATGGTCCATTTCGTGCTGCACGCAGACCGCCAGCAGGCCGTCGGCGTCGATCTCGAAGGTCTCGCCGCGGGCATCCAGGGCGCGCACGCGGATCTGGTCCGGACGGGTCACCTTGTCATAGATGCCGGGCAGGGACAGGCAACCCTCCTCCCATTCCTTGCAGTCGGTGCTGCGCTCGACGATCTGCGGATTGATCAGCACCATCGGCTGGTCGCGCTGCTCGGAGGTGTCGACGACGATGATGCGTTCGTGGATATCCACCTGCGTGGCCGCCAGGCCCACGCCCTTGGCCGCGTACATGGTCTCGAACATGTCGGCCACGATGGCGCGCACGCGATCGTCGACCTGGGCCACCGGCTTGGCCACCGTGTGCAGCCGGGGATCGGGATATTGGAGGATGTTCAGCAAGGCCATGGCGGGCTCCGATGCATCGAATGCCATGCACCGTCCCCTGTCCGGGGCGCGGCATTCATGCAACTTCGCGTGGGGTCAATCTGGGGTTTTGATTGCGACGGGCGCGGATTTATGGAGACAATGTAACAAGCATTCGAGGTTTTGCCTGCCGGAAAAGTTCCCGTCGGTCCGCGATCGGGGTGCCGCGGCCGACCCGGTCGCTCCGGGGCGATGCCTCCCGCAGTTTCCAAGGTGGGGGCGCGCGGCCGAAGTGCAAGTACGTGCACCGGGATCCCGGACCGCGGGCATGCCGCGGCGCCGAACGGAAAATCCTTTCCACACCTGTATTGTCTTTCTTGGGGGCCCCTTCATGCAACGCAAGCTCTATGGCCGCGCCGGCGCGCTCGGACTGCTGTTCTGGCTGGGCCTGGCCGCGGCGCAGGCCGCCGGCTCCGAGGCGCCCCCGCTGAACGGGCTGCCCGACTACCCGGTGCCGGCCCAGCAGCGCGAACGGGCCGAGACCGCCGCCCACCATGGCGTGCCGGTCAGCGAGCTGGCCGCGGGCGCGCCTTCGCGCTATGAAGTGCGCAAGGGTGACACGCTGTGGCGCATCGCCGGCCTGTACCTGAAAAAACCCTGGAACTGGCCCGACCTGTGGGGCATGAACCTGGAACGCATCCGCAATCCGCACTGGATCTTCCCCGGCCAGGTGCTGGTGCTGACCATCGTCAACGGTCGGGCCACCCTCACGCTGGAAGGCCAGGGCTCGATTCCGACCGTTCGCGTGGAACCGGGCGTGCAGTACGAGCCGCTGCCCCCGTCGGGCATCCCGACCATCGATCCCGAGCTGATCGGCCCCTACCTGACCCGTCCGCTGCTGGTCGAGCCCTCGGCCCTGGCCTTGTCGCCGCGCATTGTCGCGCTCAGCCCCGGCCACGTGATGCTTGCGCCCCACGAGCTGGCCTACGTGCGCGGCCCGGTGGGCAAGACCACGCGCTTCGACGTCTACCGTCCGGCGCGCGCCTTGCGCAACCCCCACACGCACAAGATCATCGCCTACGAGTCCGACTACGTGGGCACGGTGGAGGTCGTGCGCGGGCCGCAGGGCAAGGACGGCGTGGCCACCGTGCGCGCCACCGCCATGGCACGCGAAATGGTGGTGGGTGACCGGCTGATCGCGCAACCCCCGCGCCAGTACCTGGACTTCAACCCCCATGCGCCCGGTCAGCCGGTGCAGGCGGACATCATCTCCATCTACGGCGACATGCAGATGGCGGGCAAGAACAGCGTGGTGGCCATCGATGCCGGCACCGCCGAGGGGCTCGACCGCGGCACCGTGCTGGCCATCCAGAAGGCCCCGCGTGAAGTCGAGGACACCACGGTGAAGGGCGACCCGCCGATCGAGATCCCGGCCCGCCGCGTGGGCTTGCTGATGGTGTTTCGCACCTTCCGGCATGTCAGCTTCGGCCTGGTGCTGCGCGCGGACACCGAGATCGAGGTGCCCGACCACGTCATCCAGCCCTGAGCCCGGGTGAGCGGCTGGGCAGGCGCGGCGCCAGGCGGAAACGCCGAGCTGCACTGCTGGCTGCGTCTGGTATACAGCCCGGGCATCGGGCCGCTGGGCGCGCAGCGCCTGCTGCGTGCCTTCGGCCCTCCGCAGCAGGTCCTGGGCTGCGAGCTGCGACAACTGCGCGAGCTGGTGCCCGAGGCGGCGGCCCGCGCGCTGCTGGAGCCGGCGCCTGCGCCCCTGCGTGAACTGCTGGCGCGCGCGCCGGACTGGCTGGCCGAGCCCGGTCGGGAGTTGCTGAGCCTGGCCGATGCGCGCTACCCGCGCGCCCTGCTGCACATTCCCGACCCTCCGCCCCTGTTGTGGTTGCGCGGCGACGCCCGTGTACTGGGCAGGGAGCGCATGCTGGCCATCGTGGGCACGCGCAATCCCAGCGCGCAAGGTGCGCGGGACGCGCATGATTTCGCCCATGCCCTGGCCCTTTCCGGGGTATGCGTGGTGTCGGGGCTGGCGCGCGGCATCGACGCGCAGGCACACCGCGGAGCCCTCGGCGCGGGGCCCGCGGGGGCTTCGACCCTGGCGGTGCTGGGCCACGGCTGCGACCGCGTCTACCCGGCGGCACACCGCGAACTGGCGCGCCAAGTCGCCGCCGCGGGCCTCCTGGTGTCGGAGTTCGCCCTGGGCGCGCCCCCCCTGGCGCCGCATTTCCCCAGGCGCAATCGGATCATCAGCGGACTCTCACGCGGGGTGCTGGTGGTGGAGGCCGCCCTGCGCTCGGGCTCCCTGATCACCGCCCGCCTGGCCGCCGAGCAGGGGCGCGAGGTCTTCGCCCTGCCGGGATCGATTCACAATCCCATGGCGCGCGGCTGCCATCAACTGCTGCGCGATGGCGCGCAACTGGTCGAGCAGCCCGGGGACATCCTGGATCCCCTGGGCTGGACGCAGGCCCCCGCGCTGCCGGGCGCGCCGCGCATCGGCGCCCCGGCACCCGGGCCGCGGCATCCGGCGCAGCGGGATCTGCTGGAGTGCATGGGCCTCGAACCCCTGGGCCTGGACGAGTTGCTGGCGCGCAGCGCGCTGCCGCCCGCCGCCGTGCAGGAGAGCCTGCTCGAGCTCGAGCTGCAGGGGCGCCTGGCGCGGCTGCCCGGGGGGCGCCTGCAGCGCATCGACCCCGTCTGAGCGCTGTTTTCCACACGGGGGCCGGCGTGGCGCGCTTATGCATAGAATGCCCCCATGTTCGACATCCTGATGTACGTCTACGAAACCTACTGGCACCCGGAGGCTTGCCCCGAGCCGGGCCAGTTGTCGCGCAAGCTCAGCGCGGCGGGCTTCGAGACCGAGGAAATCAGCGACGCGCTGGACTGGTTGCACGGCCTGGACCTCGCGGTGGCGGATCACCGCGTGCTGGTCGCTCCCAGCGATGCCAGCGTGCGCCTGTACGAACCCGCCGAACTCGAATGCCTGGGAGTGGACGCGGTCGGCTACCTGAACTTCCTCGAATCCGCCGGGACCATCCAGCCTCACCTGCGCGAGCTGGTGATCGAGCGCGCGGTGGCCACCGGCATCAAGCAGCTGCCCGTGGAGCAGCTCAAGACCATCGTGCTGATGGTGTTCTGGCGTCTCGACGAGGAGCCGGATGCGCTGATTCTCGACGAACTGTTCGTCGAGGCGACCGATCGCGTCGTGCACTGAACGAATCCTTCCGGAAGCCCTTCCCATGCCCAGCCTTTCCCGTCGCGGCCTGCTCGCCGCCGCGTCCAGCCTGTGCCTTGCGCTCGCCGCCTGCGGCGGCGGCACCAGTGGCCAATACTCCGGCTCGACCCTGGACGGGCAGGTGCTGATGGACGCCACCGCGCCGCTGGGCGGTTCCGCCAACATCTGCATCTACGGCATTGCCAACGGCCAGGGCAACCCGCTCAACACGAACGTCACGCCCCCCGTCAACACCGGCACCCTGCTGACCACGGGCTGCCTCAGCAGCGACGCCCAGGGTCAGTTCTCGGCGCCCCTGCCCAACTTCTACGGTCCCGTGCTGATCCAGGTCACCGGGGGCGTGTACCCCAGCCGCGCCACCGGTGCCGCGACCACCTTGAACGCCCTGAGCGCCACCAACGCCAGCCTGCAGGCGATGGCCTTCGTCGGGGGCGGCGGCACCGTCAACGTGGTGGCCACCCCGCTGACCACCATGGCCGTGGCCATCGCCAACACCATGCCCGGCGGCCTGAGCATGGGCAACTACCAGGCGGCGGCGACCAAGGTGGCCGCCGAATTCCAGCTCACCGGGGTGAACATCACCAGCGCGCCCACCAGCGGCGACCCGCAGGACCTGGTGCTGCGCGGGGTGGAGCAGTACCTGGCCTTCCCGCCGGGCTCGACCGATGACCCCAACGCGGCGAATCTGCTGAACTGGAACACCGGCGCGCTGCCCACGATGTCGGCGGACTTCAGCAGCGCCTACAACGCGATCAACGGGACCAGCGCGAGCTTCTCCTTCTACTGATCCCCCGGGCCGGCCCTCGCGGGTCGCGCCCGATGCGTCGCCCCCCTGAATCCGGGGTGGCGGATTGCGCCGCCGGCGCCCGCGCACTGCCACAATGTCGGAATCTGTCCGGCGGGCGCATCGGACCGGCCGGACCATGGCCGGCGCGCCGGCCGTGTCCCGTTCGCTGCCGCGATGCCCCATCCGCCCGCCCAGACGCGCTCCCTCAGCCTCTCCGGACCCCCGCGATCGCTTCGCGCCGTCGCGGCGTTGGCGGCCTTGCTGGTCTGCGCGGCCTTCTGCGCGAGCGTGGCCTGGGAATCCTGGCGCACCACGCGCGAGCACGCGCTCAACACCCTGCAGGCCAGCGCCGACGTCTATGCGCAGGACCTGCGCGAGCATCTGGACACGCGGATTTCCCATCTGCGCCAGATTGCCGCGACCCTGCCGGCGAAGGGCGACGCCACGCCGGCCCTGCGCCAGGCGTTGCGCCTGTGGCCGGGCAATACCAACTTGCTGGTGCTGGGCACCGAGGGCCAGGTCCTGGCCTCGGCGCGCCAGCCCGCGGACTATCCGGGAATGGACCCGCGCCTGTCCCGCGGCACGCGCGAGGCCTGGCTGGCCTGCGCGGCCGACGCCGAGCGCTGCGCGCTGCCGCCCGTGCCGGATCCGCAGCGCGTGGGCAGCTGGCTGAGCGCCGAGATGCTGCGCATGGCCGGCAGGGGCTGGCTGGTGGTGGTGCACCCGCACCTGCTCTCGCCCGCGCTGCAGGCGCTGCTGGCGGCCTACCCGCAGGCTGGCCTGTCCGTCGTGCGCGACGTCGACGGCCTGCCCCAGGTGGGCTACCCGGTCAGCCTGACCCCCTATGGGCAGGCGCAGCGCCTGAATCTTCCGCTGCGCTCCCTGCTGGGCTCGGGAAGCGGCTCCTACCAGGGTGCGCTGGGGGACCGCGACCAGCGCTCGCTGGGGGCCTGGGTGCGCGTGGACGGCCTGCCCTACGTGGTGATCGCCGCCGTGCCGCGCAGCGTGCTGCTGACGCGCTGGGCCCGAGGCCTGCTGCCCTATGCGGCGCTCCTGCTCGGGCTGGCCCTGATCGCGGGCTGGCTGTTCCTGCTGGAGATGCGACGCCTGCTGACGTTGCAAAAACGCAACGCTCAGGCCATGTACATCCTCGAGCGCCTGTCCACGCTGCAGGCCTTCCGCGCCCGCACCCACGAGCTGATCGCCGGCGCGGGTGCCGAGCCGGAGCTCCTGCGGGACATTTGCGAGGCCGCCGTGGATCTCTGCGGGCTGCGCCTGGCCTGGATCGGGCGCATCGATGCCCAGGGGCAGTTGCAGATCGTGGCGGCCGCCGGCGCCACCTCCTACCTGGACGGCTTGCCCATCGCGCTGCGCGCGCACGACGAGCCGGTGGAGCCCTTCGCCGACGCCTGGCGCGGCGGGCTGGCCCAGTTGCACGATGATCTTTCCGGTCCCGGCAGCACCTGGAGCGGTCGAGCGGCCGCGCATGCGGTGCACGCGGCGGCCGCGCTGCCCATCCGCCGCCATGGACGGCTCGACGCGGTGCTTTCCCTGTATTGGGGCGAGGTGCTGGAGTTCGACCCCGAATACGCCAATGTGCTGCGCGACATGGGCGAGGACATCGGGCGCGGCCTGGAGCGGCTGGATCTGATCGCGGCCCAGCAGGAGGCGCTGCGTGCGCACGAGCGCCAGGGCGAGCTCATGCGCACGGTGTTCTCGCAGATCGACGTGCTGATCGCCTCGCGCAGTGAAAGCGAGTTGCTCGAGACCGCCTGCACCCGACTGCTGGAAGGCGGCCTGTTCGCGGCCGCCTGGATCGGGCAGCCCGACGAGACCGGGCGATTGCATGTGGTGGCGGCGGCTGGCCATGCGCGCGAAACCCTCGACGGCCTCGAGCTGCGGGTCAGCCAGGACGGCGCCGATGCCCTGTCGCGCACCTGGTTCGAAGGCCGGCGCTCGGTGGAGACCGACAGCGCCTCGCCCCTCATCCAGCCCTGGCAGGCCTACGCCCTGGCCGATTGCACGCAGGAAGCGGTGACCTTGCCGCTGCGGCGCTCGGGACGCCTGTGGGCCATGCTGGTGCTGGTGGCCAACGACAGCTCGGACCTCGACGCCATCGTGCAGGACACGCTGCTGCGAACCGCCGAGCTGATCAGCCAGGCGCTGACCGAGATCGACCTCAAGCAATTGCTGCAGGCGCGTGAATCCGAACAGGCGCACCTGGCACGGCACGATGCGCTGACCGGCCTGGCCAACCGCCTGGCCCTCGAGCAGCACCTGCCGCACGCCATGGCGCGCGCTCGCCGCGGCGGGCACCAGCTGGCCATCGGCGTGCTGGACCTGGACGACTTCAAGCCGGTCAACGACACCTACGGCCACGCCGCCGGCGACCGGCTTCTGCAACAGCTGGCCACGCGCCTGCAGGCGCAGTTGCGCGAGTCCGACCTGCTGGCGCGCCTGGGCGGCGACGAGTTCGTGCTGGTGCTCGACGAGCTGGACGCCGCGCATCCGCGCCAGGTGCTGTCCAATGTGCTGGGGCGCCTGCACCGCGCCGTGGAGCAGGCCTTCGAGCTCGCCCCGGGAGTGCACGCGGAGGTGGGCATGAGCATGGGCCTGGCCTTGTATCCGGAGCATGGCGAAGAGCCCGATTCGCTGCTGCGCCAGGCCGACGGCGCCTTGTACGCCGCGAAGGCCGCCAAGGCGCGGCGCCAGCGCTGGTGGCTGCTCAGCGGCGAGCAGGTGGACGACGCGCAGGAGGTCGAGCTGGACCCCTACGGCGACGCGGCCGCCGAACTGCTGGAAAAGGTGCAGTCGGAACTGGCGCAGGTGGACGACGAATTCCTGGATGAGTTCTGGCGCCAGATGGCGCCCGACAGCGCCAACGCGCGCATCGTCGCCATGCTCCCGGAGCAGGAGCTGATCGGCTTGAAGGCGCACCAGACGCGGCACCTGCGCGGCCTGCTGCGCCCGAATCTGCAGCGCGAGGAGCAGGAATCCGCGGCGCTGCGCCTCGGGCGCGTGCATGCCATGATCGGCGTGGACGGCGCCTCGGCCATGGCCGCGCTGAGCCAGTACGGTGCCGCGCTGCAGCGCGCCAC
>DAIDHU010000210.1 GCA_027451915.1 Thiomonas sp.
CATTCTCAAGACCGCGCGCATGGGCTATGACGGCAAGGGCCAGGTCAGCGTGCACGAGGGCTCCGGGCTGGAGGCCGCCTGGTGTTCGCTGGGCGGCGTGGCCTGCGTGCTGGAGCGCCGGCTGGATCTGGATTACGAAATCTCGGTGGTGCTGGCGCGCGGCGCCGACGGGCGCATGGTGCATTTCGAGCCCCAACGCAATGTGCACCGGGACGGCATCCTGTTCAGCAGCACCTCGGCGCCAGGCGTGATTCCCGCGGGCGTGGCCGAGGACGCCGTGCGGGCCGCCCGCGGCGTGGCCGAGGGTCTGGACTATGTCGGCGTGCTGTGCGTGGAATTCTTCGTCACCCGCGACGGCCGGCTGGTGGCCAACGAGATGGCGCCGCGCCCCCACAACTCCGGGCACCACACCCTCGATTCCTGCGACGTCTCGCAGTTCGAGCTGCAATGGCGCTGCCTGGTCGGCGCGCCGCTGCCGCAGCCGCGTCGCCACAGCGCCGTGCTGATGCTCAACCTGCTGGGCGATCTGTGGTTCGACGCGCAGGGACGCCAGCGCGAGCCCGACTGGGCGGGCGTGCTGGCGCTGCCCGGCGCGCATCTGCACCTGTATGGCAAGCACGAGCCGCGGGCCGGGCGCAAGATGGGGCACCTGAGTTTCACCGGCGCTTCGCTGTCCGGGGTCGAGGCGGCCGCGCGCGCGGCCTGCGCGCTGCTCGGGCTGGCGCCGTTCTGAGCCGGCATGCGCGGGGCTGCCCCATGATCCACCACGCCGTCGTCCCCGCGGGCCCGCGGGAAATCCTCGAGGCGGTGCGCCTGCTCGAGGCCGGCAGCCTGGTCGGGCTGCCCACCGAGACCGTGTACGGCCTGGCCGCCGATGCCGGCAACGATGCGGCGGTGCGCGCGATCTATGCCGCCAAGGGGCGACCGGCCGATCACCCGGTGATCGTGCACCTGCACCGGCGCGCCGACCCCCTGCGCTGGGCGGCCGCCCTGCCGCCCGAGGCGCGCGCGCTGATCGAAGCCTTCTGGCCCGGGCCGCTGACCCTGGTGCTGCCGCGTCGCCCCGGCGTCGCCGCGACTTGCGCCGCGGGCCAGGACACCATCGCGCTGCGCTGCCCGGACCACGCGGTGGCGCAGGCGGTGCTGGAGCGTCTGCATGGGGGGCAGGGCGGACTGGCGGCGCCCTCGGCCAACCGTTTCGGACGCATCAGCCCGACGCGCGCCGAGCATGTGCGCGCCGAACTCGGCGAGGCGGTGGCCCTGGTGCTCGACGGGGGCGAATGCGCCATCGGCATCGAAAGCACCATTGTCGATTGCAGCTCGGACAGCCCTCGCATCCTGCGCCCCGGCGGGCTGTCGGCGGGGGATCTGGCGCGGGTCCTGGGCATCGACCCGCAGCGCCTGCAGCCTCCGGAACACGCCGCCGCGGCGCCCAGGGTGCCCGGCGCGCTGGCCGCGCACTACGCGCCGCGCACGGCGCTGCGCCTGCGCGACGCGTCCGAGATCGACGCCCAGTGGCCGGCGCAGGCGGCCCATGTGGGGGTGCTGGCACCGCGTGGCGCGCCGACCGGCGCACCGCCCGCGGCGAGCGCACACTGGCTGGCCCTGCCGGACACCCCGCAAGGCTATGCGCGGGGCCTGTACGCGGCGCTGCGCGGGCTCGACGCCCTGGGCCTGCGCGAGATCTGGGTGCAGCAACTGCCGCCGCAGCGCGCCTGGGACGCCGTGCGCGACCGCCTGCGTCGCGCCGCCCATGGCGCCGGCCCGGGCATGGCCTGAGCGCCGCGCCTGGGCTACAGTGACCGCGCCCGAGTCGCAAACGCTACGGGCATGCTCTTCTTCAGGGCTGTATTTCCATACAGTCCTATGGTACAGTGCCCCGCACCAACAAGACGCGGGCAGGGACGACGATGGCAATCGAACAAGGCAAGACCATGGTGAACGCGGAAAAGGCCAAGGCGCTGGCTGCGGCACTGGCGCAAATCGAAAAGCAGTTCGGCAAGGGCTCGATCATGCGCCTGGGCGAAGGCGAGGTGGCCGAGGACCTGCAGGTCGTGTCCACCGGCTCGCTGGGCCTGGATATCGCACTCGGCGTGGGCGGCGTGCCCCGCGGGCGCGTGGTGGAGATCTACGGCCCCGAATCCTCCGGCAAGACCACGCTGACCCTTCAGGTCATCGCGCAGATGCAAAAACTGGGCGGGGTATGCGCCTTCATCGATGCCGAGCACGCGCTGGATTCGCAATACGCTCAAAAGCTCGGCGTGGACCTGCAGGATCTGCTGATCTCCCAGCCCGACACCGGGGAGCAGGCGCTGGAAATCGCCGACGCTCTCGTGCGTTCGGGCTCGGTGGACCTGATCGTCATCGACTCCGTGGCCGCGCTGACCCCCAAGGCCGAGATCGAGGGCGAGATGGGCGACTCCCTGCCGGGCCTGCAGGCGCGCCTGATGAGTCAGGCACTGCGCAAGCTCACCGGCACCATCAAGCGCACCAACTGCCTGGTCATTTTCATCAACCAGATCCGGATGAAGATCGGCGTCATGTTCGGCAACCCGGAAACCACCACCGGGGGCAATGCGCTGAAGTTCTACGCCTCCGTGCGCCTGGACATCCGGCGCATCGGCTCGATCAAGAAGGGCGAGGAGGTCATCGGCTCCGAGACCAAGGTGAAGGTGGTGAAGAACAAGGTGGCGCCCCCCTTCAAGCAGGCCGAGTTCGACATCCTGTACGGGGAGGGCATTTCGCGCGAGGGCGAGATCATCGACCTCGGCGTGGCCGCGAAAATCGTCGACAAATCCGGTGCCTGGTACGCCTACAAGGGCGAGAAGATCGGCCAGGGCAAGGACAACGCCCGTGAGTTCCTGCGCGAGAACCGCGAACTGGCGCTGGAGATCGAGAACGCCGTGCGGGCCGAGCTGGGCGTGCGCGCCATGCCCACCGACGGCGTCGCCGCGAAGGCGGAGGCCACCGAGGAGTGACGGACCCGGACGCTCGCCGTCCGCCCACCCGCGGGGAATTGCGCGCGAGCGCGCTGCGCATGCTGGCGCTGCGTGAACATGGGCGCGCCGAACTCGAGCGCAAGCTCTCCCGGCCTCGCGGCGCGCGCGACGCGCCGCCGAGCGCGCTGCTGAGCCAGGTGCTCGACGAGCTGCAGGCGCAGGGCCTGCTCGACGAGGCGCGCTTTGCCCAGGCCCTGGCGCGGCGCGTGGCGCGCCGCCATGGCAGCCTGCGGGTGCTGGGCGAGCTGCGCCGGCAAGGGCTGGACGAGGCCCTGGTCGAGCGCGCCGCCGGCGAGGCCCTGGGCGAACTCGAGCCGGAGGCCGAGCGCGCGCTGCGCCTGCTGCTGCGCCACCACCCCCTGCCGCCGGCCGACGCGGCGCAACGAGCGCGCCAGATGCGTTTCCTGCAGGCACGCGGCTTCGGCAGCGACGCGATCCGGGCTGCGTTGCGCAATCGCGGCGCCAAGGTCTCGGATTCGGAGCCGCCCGACGATCCGGGTGATTGAGGGCCGCGCACCGCGCCGAGCGCCCATTGCGGGCTGCTAGACTTGCCTTTTGCGCTGCATCAATTTCCCGTGTCGACCACGTGCTGTTGCGCAGCCCGCGCCTGCCGCGCGCACCCAGCGAGCGTGCGGCGGGGGGCTGCGCAACGGCACCACCGCAGCGGCGCCGCCAGGGCCGCACGGGGTCGGGCCACGAGCCATGGTCCGAGCCAGCGTCTTTCCCATCGGAGAACAGCGAATGAAAATCCACGAGTACCAGGGCAAGCAGATCCTGCGTGAGTTCGGCGTGCCGGTTCCGCGCGGCATCCCCGCCTTCACGGTCGATGAGGCGGTGCACGCCGCCGAGCAGCTTGGCGGCCCCGTCTGGGTCGTCAAGGCGCAGATCCACGCCGGCGGCCGTGGCAAGGGTGGGGGCGTCAAGCTGGCGCGCTCGGTGGACGAGGTGCGCCAGATCTCCGGGCAGATGCTGGGCATGCAACTGGTGACCCACCAGACCGGCCCCGAGGGCCAGACCGTGCGCCGCCTGCTCATCGAGGACGGCGCCGACATCCGCAAGGAGTACTACGCGGGCCTGGTGATCGACCGCGCCGCGCAGAAGGTCGTGGTGATGGCCTCCAGCGAGGGCGGCATGGACGTCGAGGAAGTCGCCGCGAAGACCCCCGAGAAGATCCACAAGGTGTGGGTCGAGCCCACCCAGGGCCTGCAGGACGCCGACGCGCTGGCGCTGTGCGAGAAGATCGGGCTGCCCGAGGGCAGCCGCAAGCAGGGCGCGCAGGCCCTGCAAAAGCTTTACCGCGCGTTCTGGGACAAGGACGCGTCGCTGGCCGAGATCAACCCGCTGGTGCTGCAAGGCGACGGCTCGGTGATCGCGCTGGACGCCAAGTTCAACTTCGACGACAACGCGCTGTACCGCCACGAGGAACTGCTGGCCATGCGCGACCTCGACGAGGAGGATCCCGCGGAAATCGAGGCCTCCAAGTACGGCCTGTCCTACATCCAGCTCGACGGCAACATCGCCTGCCTGGTCAACGGCGCCGGCCTGGCGATGGCCACGATGGACACCATCAAGCTGTTCGGCGGCGAGCCGGCGAACTTCCTGGACGTCGGTGGCGGCGCCACCGCGGAGAAGGTCACCGCGGCGTTCAAGATCATGCTGAACAACCCGCAAGTGAAGGCGATTCTGGTCAACATCTTCGGCGGCATCATGCGTTGCGACGTGATCGCCGAGGGCCTGATCGCCGCCAGTCGCGCGGTGGCGCTGAAGGTTCCGCTGGTGGTGCGCATGAAGGGCACCAACGAGGACGTGGGCAAGCGCATGCTGGCCGATTCGGGGCTGCCCATCCTCAGCGCCGAGACGCTGGCCGAGGCCGCGCAGAAGGTCGTCTCCGCCGCCGCCTGAACCCTTGCCGAGGAACATCCCATGTCCATCCTGATTGACAAGAACACCAAGGTCATCACCCAAGGCATCACCGGCAAGACCGGTCAGTTCCACACCCGCATGTGCCGGGACTACGCCAACGGCAAGGCCTGTTTCGTCGCCGGCGTGAACCCGAAGAAGGCCGGCGAGGACTTCGAGGGCATCCCCATCCACGCCACGGTGGCGGACGCGAAGGCGGCCACCGGAGCGACCGTGTCGGTGATCTACGTGCCGCCGGCCGGCGCGGCGGCGGCGATCTGGGAGGCCGTCGAGGCCGACCTGGACCTGGCCATCTGCATCACCGAGGGCATCCCGGTGCGCGACATGATGGAAGTGCGCGCGCGCATGCGGGCCAAGGAGGCGGCCGGCGGCAAGCGCACCCTGCTGCTGGGGCCGAACTGCCCCGGGCTGATCACCCCCGACGAGATCAAGATCGGCATCATGCCCGGGCATATCCACCGCAAGGGCCGCATCGGCGTGGTCTCGCGCTCGGGCACCCTGACCTACGAGGCGGTGGCGCAGATCACCGAACTCGGGCTGGGCCAGAGCAGCGCCGTGGGCATCGGCGGCGACCCGATCAACGGACTCAAGCACATCGAGGTGCTCAGGCTGTTCAACGACGATCCCGACACCGACGGCGTGATCATGATCGGCGAGATCGGCGGACCCGACGAGGCCGAGGCGGCGCGCTGGGCCAAGGAACACATGAAAAAACCCATTGTCGGCTTCATCGCCGGCGTCACCGCGCCCCCCGGCAAGCGCATGGGCCACGCCGGCGCGCTGATCTCCGGCGGCGCCGACACGGCCGACGCCAAGCTGGAAGTCATGGAGGCCTGCGGGTTCACGGTGACCCGCAATCCCTCGGAAATGGGCCGTCTGATGCGCAAGGCACTGGGGTGATGCAGAAAGGGGAGGACCACCCCCCCGCTCGCTGACGCTCGCGGCCCCCCGAGGGGGTCGCAGTCGCCTTGGGGCGGCCCGGCGGCGACTGCGGGACCACCCCCACGCTCGCTGACGCTCGCGTGGTAATCCGGCATCGCATGGCGCCGGGCGCAGGCCCGGCGCCATGTTTTTGGGCGGTCGGTGGCGTGCCTGCGGCTATGCTTGGGATGCGCGCACCGTGGCCATTCCGAAGCCGCGCGGCGACGCCGGAGTCTCTATCTTGCCCCTGGAATCCTTTGCTTCCGCCGCGTTCTGGACCGCCAGCGCGCAGATCGTCCTGATCGACCTGCTGCTGGGTGGGGACAATGCCGTGGTCATCGCCATGGCCAGCCGCCGGCTGGCCGCCCACCAGCGTCGGCGCGCCATCATGCTGGGTACCGTCGGGGCGGTGGGCATGCGCATCGTGCTCACCCTGTTCGCGGTGCGCCTGCTGGAGCTGCCCGGGCTGAAACTGGCCGGAGGCCTGCTGCTGGGCTGGATCGGCATGCGCCTGATGCTGCCCGAAGCCCACGAGGCGAAGGTGGAGGAAGCGGACGAACTGTGGAGCGCCGTGCGCATCGTCATCGTCGCCGACCTGATCATGAGCCTGGACAACGTGGTGGCCATCGCGGCGGCGGCGCGCAACTCGGCGGCCGAGCATGAGTGGATTCTCGTGATCTTCGGCCTGGTCTTGAGCGTGCCGATCATCGTCTGGGGAAGCTCGCTGGTGATCGGACTGATCACGCGGTTTCCGGTGGTGATCGTGCTGGGCGCCATGATGCTGGGATGGATCGCGGGCGGCCTTTGCGCCACCGACCCCCTGGTGCATGGCTGGCTGCTGTCCCGGTCCTGGGGCGGGTCGGCGCATCTGCTGGCCAGCGCCTTCGGTCTGCTGCTGGTGTGGCTGGGCGGCAGCTGGATGCGCCGGCACCGCATGCCGCCGTCCATGCGCGGATTCTGAGGTGGGTATGCAAAGCTATGCCACCGGCCCCGTGCTGAGCCTGGAGATGGCCAGCTGCACCGATCGCGGACGAAGCCGCGAGCACAATGAGGACGCGCTCGCCTGCGACGCGCTGGCCGGCGTGGCCGTGCTGGCCGACGGCATGGGCGGCTACGCCGCCGGCGAGGTGGCCAGCGGCGCCGCGGCGGCGCAGATCGCCTCGGACCTGGCGCGCCTGAAAATCGAGTACCCCAGCGTCACCCCGGCCGATCTGATGCAGGCCATGCACGACTCGATCCGCCGGGTCAACGACCAGATCTACCGCGCCGCCCACAGGGATCCCCGCTACACCGGCATGGGCACGACCCTGGTCGCCGCCGCCTTCACGGGGCAGGTCGCGGTGATCGCGCATGCCGGGGATTCGCGCGCCTATCTGTTGCGTGACGGCCACCTTCGGCGCATGACCAAGGATCACTCCCTGTTGCAGGAACGCATCGATCTGGGCCTGCTCCAGGCCGACGATCCCGCGGGCGACTCCATGCGCAACCTGATCACCCGCGCGCTGGGCGTGGACCCCTTCCTGG
>DAIDHU010000211.1 GCA_027451915.1 Thiomonas sp.
CCGCGCCATGCCCTACACCGTCACTCCCACCGCGCTGCCCGAGGTCCTGGTGCTCGAGCCCAAGGCCTACGGCGACGCGCGGGGCTGGTTTTTCGAGAGCTACAACCGCCGCGATTTCGCCGCCGCGACGGGAATCGACACCGAGTTCGTGCAGGACAATCACTCGCGCTCGGCGCGCGGAGTGCTGCGCGGGCTGCACTACCAGGTCCGCCACCCGCAGGGCAAGCTGGTCCGCGTGGTGGCCGGGCGCGTGTGGGACGTGGCGGTGGACCTGCGCCGAAGCTCTGCGCGCTTCGGACAATGGGCCGGCGTGGAGCTTTCCGCCGACAACCGACGCCAGCTGTGGATTCCCCCCGGCTTCGCGCATGGATTCCTGAGCCTGTCCGAGGGCGCGGAATTCCTCTACAAGACCACGGACTACTGGTTCGCCGAGCACGAACGCTCGGTGGCATGGAACGATGCGAGCCTGGGCATCGCCTGGCCCCTGCAAGGGCTGCAGCCCGCGCTGGCCGCGAAGGATGCGGCGGCGCCCGCGCTGGACCAGGCGGAATGTTTCGATTGAAGCGCGCCGCCCCGGGGCCCGCCGCGCCGCGCGGCGAGCCCGCGCGGCCACTACAATCGAAGGCTGCGTCCCACCCCTCCAGGAACCCGCACATGCGTGTGGCCGCCCCGAACCTGCTGCGCCTGAGCCTGGCCGCCGCGCTGGCGCTGGCCGGAGCATGCGCGACGGCGCAGGTCCTGCCCCCCGGCCCGGCGCGCGTGTACCCCATGGGCAGCCTGATGGGCTACGCCACCTTCGGCGCCGGCCCCACGCTGAGCGTGAACTGCGTGAGCTATCCGCTGGGCCCGGGCCTGCGCGTGGAAAACACCCAGCAGCGGGTGATCCTGCAGGGCCAGTTGCCTGGGCTCCAGGGTCCGGTGGTGTTCCAGCGCGACTCCATGGGCAATGTGTTCAGGGTGTGGATGCTGCGCGCCAACCAGGTGGTCAGCGGGGTGCCGGCGGCCCCCAACCGCTGCCTGTTCCGGCAATTCTGAATGCCTCGCCCGCCCGCGGGCGGGCACCAGCTGCGCGCCGGCGCGCAGGCCCCGACGCCCCCCCGATCATGAAAAAGCTCTACATCAAGACCTTCGGCTGCCAGATGAACGAGTACGACTCGGCCAAGATGGCCGACGTGCTCGGCGCCTCGCAGCCATGGCAGCCCACCGACACCCCGGAGGACGCCGACCTGGTGTTGCTCAACACCTGCTCCATCCGCGAGAAGGCGCAGGAGAAGGTGTTCAGCGACCTCGGACGATTGCGTCTGCTTAAAAAGGAGCGCCCGGGCCTGCGCATCGGCGTGGCCGGCTGCGTGGCCAGCCAGGAGGGAGCGGCCATCGTCGAGCGGGTGCCCTTCGTCGACCTGGTCTTCGGGCCCCAGACCCTGCACCGGCTGCCCGAGCTCCTGGAGGCGCGCGAGCGCACCGGTCGCGCGCAGGTGAACGTGAGTTTTCCGGAGATCGAGAAGTTCGACCACCTGCCGGCCGCGCGCGCCGAGGGGCCCACCGCCTTCGTGTCCATCATGGAGGGCTGCAGCAAGTACTGCAGCTATTGCGTGGTGCCCTACACCCGCGGCGAGGAGGTCTCGCGCCCGCTGGAGGACGTGCTCACCGAGGTGGCGGAGCTGGCCTCGCAAGGAGTGCGCGAAGTCACGCTGCTGGGCCAGAACGTCAATGCCTGGCGCGCCGAGGTCGACGGCCAGCCGGGGGACTTCGCGCTCCTGCTGGAGTACGTGGCGGAGATTCCGGGAATCGAGCGCATTCGCTACACCACCAGCCACCCCAATGAGTTCACCCAGCGCCTGATCGACGCGCATGCGCGCATCCCCCAGCTGGTCGGCCATGTGCACCTGCCGGTGCAGCATGGCTCGGACCGTGTGCTGGCGGCCATGAAACGCGGCTACACGGCGCTGCAGTTCAAGCAGATCGTGCGCAAGCTGCGCGCGGCGCGCCCCGGCATCAGCATCGGCTCGGACTTCATCGTGGGCTTTCCCGGCGAGACCGAGGGGGACTTCGAGCAATTGATGAAACTGGTCGAGGATGTGCGTTTCGACGCGAGCTTCAGCTTCGTGTTCAGCGCCCGCCCGGGCACGCCGGCCGCGGCGCTGCAGGACGAGACCCCGCAGGAGATCAAGCTGCAGCGCCTGCAACGCCTGCAGGCGCGCCTGGAGGAGTTCGCGCGGGAGATCTCCGAGGCCATGGTGGGCAGCACCCAGCGCGTGCTGGTCGAGGGGCCGAGCCGGCGCAATCCCGAGGAACTGCAGGGGCGCACCGAGAACAACCGCATGGTGCACTTCACGGGCCCCGCGAAGCTGATCGGCGAGATGGTCGACCTGCGCATCGCCACGGCCTACCC
>DAIDHU010000212.1 GCA_027451915.1 Thiomonas sp.
GAAGTGTAATGCGGCGCCGCATCATGGACAAGGATTTTCAGCGGCCGGGGCGCCGCAGCAGGCACACGGCACTGGCCGCGATGCCCTCCTGGCGCCCCACGAAGCCCAGGCGCTCGGCGGTCTTGGCCTTCACGTTCACGCCTTGCGACTCGATGCCCAGCGCCGCGGCGATGGCCTCGCGCATGGACTCGCGGTAGCCGGCCAGGCGCGGAGCTTGCGCGTGGATGGTGCAGTCGACGTTCACCGGCTCCCATCCATGCCGCCGCACGCCCTGCACGGCCTGCTCCAGCAGGGTGCGCGAATCCACACCTCGCCAGCGCGGATCGTCGTCGGGAAACCAGGCTCCGATGTCTCCCAGGCCGGCGGCGCCCAGCAGCGCATCGGTGATGGCGTGCAGCAGCGCGTCGGCGTCGGAGTGGCCGAGCAACCCGGCATGGTGCGCCACCTCCACGCCGCCGAGCATCAGCGGGCGGCCCGGCACCAGGGCGTGCACGTCCTCGCCCAGGCCGACGCGGTATTCCCAGTGCGTTTCGCTCATGCCGCCTGCCCCGCGGCCCGCACCACCCGGCGAGCGCGCAGCAGCGCATCGGCCAGTTCCAGGTCTCCCTCCAGGGTCACCTTGAAATTCGAGGCGTCCCCCGGCACCAGCAGGGGCCGCAGCCCCTGGGACTCGATGGCCGAGGACTCGTCGGTGATCTCGTCGACCGCGCAGGCGTCGAGCGCGGCGGCCAGCATGCCGATGCGGAACATCTGCGGAGTCTGCGCCTGCCACAGCCCGGCGCGCGCGACCGTGGTGTCGACTCGCGGCACGGCGCTCTCCACCCCCTGGCGCTTGAGGGTGTCGGCCAGGGCCAGAGCGAGCAGGCCGCCCACCGCGTCGCCCACGCAGGCGTCGATCAGACGCTGCACCGCCTGCGGCGTGACGCAGCAGCGCGCCGCGTCGTGCACCAGCACCCAGTCCTCGGCGCTCGCGCCATGCTCGAGCAGCCAGCGCAAGCCGCCACGCACGCTGGCGGCGCGGCTGGGGCCGCCGCAGCGCGCCAGCGCGAGCCGCGGGCTGCCGCCCAGCAAGGCCTGGGCCTGCACGTCATGCGCCTGCACGACCACCACGATGCGCCGCAGCGCCTCGCAGTCCAGCAGGGCGCGCAATACGTGCACGAGCATCGGCTCGCCGGCCACCGGCAGGTACTGCTTGGGCACGCCAGCGCCCATGCGGGAACCGCTGCCGGCGGCGGGGATCAGGGCATACATGGCAAAAATTCTAATCTGCGACGCCGCGCCGGCCGCCGCGCGGGGTCGCGGGCGGGCCCACGGGCGCCCGCCAGTGCTGCGAGAATCTCGGGATGTCCCTTCCGAGTTCCCCCGATTCCCTGCTGGTGGCGCCCGCGCTGCCGACCCTGCATGCCGGTCGCCGCCTGGCGCTGGCGCGCCCCGCCGGAAGCGCCGATGCCCTGCTGCTGGCCGAACTCGGCCTGTCGCGCCGCCCGGGCGGGCCCTGGCTGGTGGTGACGGCCGAGCCGGCCGACGCCCAGCGCCTGCTGGACGAGATCCGCTGGTTTGCCCCTTCGCTGCGCTGTGGCGTGCTGCCGGACTGGGAAACCCTGCCCTACGACGCTTTCTCCCCCCACCAGGACCTGGTCTCCGAGCGCCTGGCCACGCTGTGGGCCCTGCACCAGCGCGAACTCGACATGGTGCTGGTGCCCGCCAGCACCGCGCTGCAGCGCCTGGCGCCGGCGGCCTTCCTCGCCGCCACCACCTTCCGCTTCGACAAGGGCCAGCGCCTGGACGAGGCGAGTCTGCGCGCGCAACTGGTGCTGGCCGGCTATGCCCAGGTCACGCAGGTGGTGGCGCCGGGCGAATACGCGGTACGCGGCGGCTTGCTGGACCTGCACCCGATGGGCAGCGCCCTGCCGCTGCGCGTGGATCTGTTCGGCGACACCATCGACTCCATTCACACCTTCGACCCCGACAGCCAGCGCAGCCTGTACCCGGTGGACACCGTGCGCCTGCTCCCCGGGCGCGAGTTCCCGCTGGACGAAGCCGCCCGCCAGCGCTTCCGCGCCCAATGGCGCGAGCGCATCGACGGCGACCCCAGCCGCAGCCCCCTGTACCGCGACATCGCCGGCGGCGTCGCCGGGCCGGGCATCGAGTACTACCTGCCCCTGTTCTTCGAATCCACCGCCACACTGCTCGATTACTGCGGGCCCCAGGCCGGCGTGGTGATGCTGGGCGACGTGGCCGGCGCGATGCGCCGGTTCTGGAACGACACCTCGGAGCGCTGGCGCCTGCTGCGCGCGGATCCCGAGCGTCCGGCGCTGGCGCCGGCCGAGCTGTACTTGCGCGAGGAGGAATTTTTTGTCGGCATCCGGCCGCTGGTGCAACTTGCGCTGCGCGCGGCCGGGGAGGCCGGGGAGGCCGGGGAAGCGCAGAGCGATGCGGCGCAAGGTTCGGCACAGGGTGCGCAAGCCCCGGAGTCGCCGGCGCCTCGCTCGCCGTCCGCGGTCTCGGCCTTGGGCAGCGCGCTGCCCGAGCTGGCCGTCGAGCGCCGCGCCGAGCAGCCGCTGCGCCGCCTGCAGGAATGGCTGGCGGCGGGCGCGCGCGCGCAGCCGCCTCTGCGCATGCTGCTGTGCGCCGACTCGCCCGGACGTCGCGAATCCCTGCTCGAGATGTTGCGCGAGGCGCGCCTGGAGCCGCAGGGCGTGGAGGACTGGGCCCAGGCGCTGCGGGCGCAGGCCGGCTTCGCGCTGACCGTGGCTCCGCTGGCCGCGGGTTTCCTGTTGCCCTCGCGGCAGCTCGCCGTGCTCACCGAGACCGAGGTGCTGGCCCTGGGCGCGGCGCAACGCCGCCAGCGCAAGCAGGAGCGCGCCAGCGACGTCGAGAACCTGATCCGCGACCTGTCCGAGCTCAAGCCCGGCGACCCGGTGGTGCACCAGCAGCATGGCATCGGACGCTACCAGGGCCTGGTGTCCATGGACCTGGGCGACGGGCCCACCGAACTGCTGCACATCCTGTACGCCAAGGAGGCCTCGCTGTACGTGCCGGTGGCGCAACTGCACCTGATCGCGCGCTACAGCGGCGTGGATCCCGAGCACGCGCCGCTGCACACGCTGGGCTCGGGCCAGTGGGACAAGGCGCGGCGCAAGGCCGCCGAGCAAATCCGCGACACGGCGGCCGAACTGCTCAACCTGTACGCGCGGCGCGCCAGCCGGCCCGGCCACGCCTTCGGCTTTCCGGCGCAGGACTACGAGGCCTTCGCGGCGGGCTTCGGATTCGACGAGACCGCCGACCAGGCCGCGGCCATCCACGCCGTGGTGCAGGACATGGTGTCGGGCAAGCCGATGGACCGCCTGGTCTGCGGCGACGTGGGCTTCGGCAAGACCGAGGTGGCGCTGCGCGCCGCCTTCGTCGCCGTCATGGGCGGCCGCCAGGTGGCGGTGCTGGCGCCCACCACCTTGCTGGCCGAGCAGCATGTGGAGACTTTCCGCAACCGCTTCGCCGACTGGCCGGTGCGCATCGCCGAGCTCTCGCGTTTCCGCAGCGCCAAGGAGGTGCGCACGGCGCTGCAGGGGCTGTCCGAGGGTACGGTGGACATCGCCATCGGCACCCACAAGCTGCTGTCGCCCGACGTGCGCTTTGAACGCCTGGGCCTGGTCATCGTCGACGAGGAGCACCGCTTCGGGGTGCGCCACAAGGAGGCGCTCAAGGCCCTGCGCGCGGAGGTGGACATGCTGACCCTCACCGCCACCCCCATCCCCCGCACCATGGGCATGGCCATGGAAGGCCTTCGCGACCTGTCGGTGATCGCCACCGCGCCGCAAAAGCGCCTGGCCATCAAGACCTTCGTGCGCAACGAGAGCAAGGCGGTGATCCGCGAGGCCGTGCTGCGCGAGATCAAGCGCGGCGGGCAGGTCTATTTCCTGCACAACGAGGTCGACACCATCGAGCGGCGCAAGGAGATGCTGCAGGAGCTCGTTCCCGAGGCGCGCATCGAGATCGCCCACGGGCAGATGCATGAGCGCGAGCTCGAGCGGGTGATGCGGGATTTCCACGCGCAGCGCTTCAACCTGCTGCTGTGCTCGACCATCATCGAGACGGGCATTGACGTGCCCACCGCCAACACCATCGTGATCAGCCGCGCCGACAAGTTCGGGCTGGCCCAGCTGCATCAGTTGCGCGGG
>DAIDHU010000213.1 GCA_027451915.1 Thiomonas sp.
TCGGGCTGGCTCATGGCGGCACACCTGGTTCGGACAAGTGGCGTCGAGCTTAGCGGATCGCCCGCGGGTGTTCAGCCCGGGCGGGCGCGGCGTGGTGCCGCGCCCGCCCGGCCAGACCATCCGACCGCTGGAGCGGGCCGGATCGAACTCAGCGCAGATCGTGGTCGCGATCGCGCTCGCCACCGGCGAACAGCGGGCTCATCACCGCCGTGGCGGCATCGCAGGCATGGTTCAGGCAGGGCAGGCCCATGCCGCCTTCCAGGGTGCGCAGCAGCGAGAAGTGGCTGTAGAAGGTGTTGTCGACCACGCGCGGCGCGCGGTGGTTGTTGATCACCAGGGTCAGCACCTTGTTGGGCTCGTTGACGGCGTAATCGTTCTCGTCCCAGGTCACGACGATGGCGTTGTGGCCATGCTCCCAGGCGGGCGAGGCCTGGATGGACTGCACCAGTTTTTTCAGCATCGCGTCGCCGCGGTACATGAGGGCCGGCCCGGTGCAATCCGCACCCGCGTTGCCGCGGCCATGCTGGTCATTGCACTGATTGGGGGCGATGAAGGAGAAGTTGGGCACCTGGCCGCTGCGCAGGTCGGCGTACAGGCCGCGGGGCCCGTCGAAGCCGACGATGTTGTTGCGCAGCGCGGGGCTTTCCTGGATGTCGCGGAAATACACGAAGGGATCATGCTTGGCCGCGTACAGCTGGACCATGCTGCCGCTGGGCGTGGGCTGGCTGAGCAGGGAGCCGCTGTCGTTGCCGTTGACGAACACGCCGTCGCTGTAATTGACATTGTCGGCGCCGGCCAGGGGCAGGTCCTCCTGGTAGCTCTTCCAGGACTTGCCGGCCTGCATGAGCTGTTCGGCGATGGTCTTGCCCACGGTCGGGGCGGCGGCGTAGCCGACCTTGCCGTCCAGGTCCCACGAGCCCGTCGCGGGATTGCCCGGCACGCCGGAGCCCACGGGATAGACCTCGTTGACGTAGTCGATGGCGGGGGTCGCCGCGTCGACGCCGCTGCCCTGGATGGGGCAGATCACGGTGGGCTGGCCCTGGGGCGCGGCAACGTCGAGATTGGGCACGCCGGTGGCGATGTTGGGCGAGCACGAGGCGTTGTGCCAGTCGGGCATGTTGTCGCTGCGCACGCCGAAGTTGGAGCCGCCGACGACTTCCAGGTAATTGGTCAGGCTGGGGTGGCCGACGCCGTAGTAGTTGGTGGCGACGTTGGCGCTGTGGTAGAGCTGGTTGATGTAGGGAACGTCGGGGTTGCCCACCTCGGCGCTCAGGGGCTGGTTTTCCATCATGATCACCCAGACATGGTCCAGGTGGGGAACTCCGGCGGGCACGGGGCCCTGGTCGGCTTGCGCGGTGGCGCAGGCCAGGAAGCAGGCGCCGACGAGCGCGGCGAGGGTCTTGCGGTTCATGGTCGTCCTCGGAAAAGGGTGGCAAAGCGATGGCGCCTGTTGCATGAGGTTGCGCCAGACACGCTTTGTAGGATTTCCGCGAGACGGTTTGATGACACCCCGCGCGAGTCGCCCTCGCCCCCCTCGAGCGCGGGGGATGGGCGGCGCCCCGGGGCCCGCCCGCCGGGCCGGGGGACTCAGTTCGGGCGTTGCAGGGAGCGGCGCAGCGCGGCGGCATCGGCCGCCGGCGAGTCTCCGCCGTACTGCACCGCGCGGCCCTCCGCCGGCCAGGCCTCGGCGGCCGGCGCGCCCTGCGGCACCGCGAGCGGGGCCGCGTCCGGGCTGGTACGCAGCGTCTCGCGCACGCCGTTGCGCAGCAGCACGGCCTGGCCGAATCCGGTGTCCACGAGGCGCACGCCGTCGATCACCATCGCGCCGGCCGGGTAGGCCTGCGGCGAGCGACCGTCGATGCCGATGAGGGCCGCGCCGGCGTGTTCCCCGCCGCCGATCACCCCCCACAGCCGAAAGCGCGTGGCGGCCGCGACCACGTGCGGCGCCGGATACAGGCGCGCGGCGTTGGACGCCAGGGCGTTCCAGTCGGGCAGGGCCAGCGGCGCGGGCGGCGCCTCATGGGCCGAGCGCCAGCTGCGCAGGCCCCAGTGCACGCCCACGGCCGCGCAGGCCATGGTCAGCAGGTTGGCGGCCAGCACGGCCGCGAGGCGCGAGCGGTCCATGCGCGGGCGACTGCCCGGGAAGCTTGGGGCCATGGCGCTTACTTCACCAGGTTGTTCATCTGGATGATGGGCAGCATCACCGCCAGCACGATGGTCATGACCATCAGGCCCATGCCCAGGATCAGCAGGGGCTCGAGGATGGTGACCAGGGTGAAGGCCCGGCGTTGCACTTCCTGGGCGTGCTGCGCGGCGGCGCGCTGCAGCATCTCGGGCAGCGTGCCGGTCTGCTCGCCCAGGCGGATGAAGGTGATGAGCACCGGCGGATAGCGCCGGTGCAGGCTCAGCGCCGAGGCCAGCGAGGAGCCCTCGCGCACCAGGGCCAGGGCTTCCTGCGCGTCGGCCTTGAGCACGCTGTTGGAAACGGTGTCGATGGCCGCCTGCAGCGCGCGCAGGATGGGCACTCCGGCGCCGCTGAGAATGGCCAGCGTGGAGGCGAAGCGGGCGGTATTGAGCCCGCGCACCAGGCGCCCGAGCTGCGGCACCCGCAGCAGCGCCGCGTGCACGGCCGCGCGCGGCCCCGGCACGCGCAGCGCCTGGCGCAGCAGCAGCACCGCGGCGGCCAGGGTGAGCGCGAGCAGCCAGCCCCAATGGCGCAGGAAACCGCTGACCGCGATGAGCATCACGGTCAGCAGCGGCAGTTTCTGGTGCGCGCCCTGGAACACCCCGACCACCTGCGGCACCACGTAGGTGAGCAGCAGCGTGACCACCGCGATGGCCACCAGCACGACGATCACCGGGTAGGCCACCGCCTGCAGCAGCTTGGAGCGCAGCTGCTGGCTGCTCTCCAGATAGTCGGCCAGGCTGCCCAGCACCGCGCCCAGGTCGCCGCTGTCCTCGCCGGCCGAGACCAGCGCGCGGTACACCTCGGAGAACTCGCGCGGGTGGCGCGACAGCGCCGCGCTGAGGCTGTGGCCGCCGCCCACCTCGCTTTTCACCGCCTGCAGCAG
>DAIDHU010000214.1 GCA_027451915.1 Thiomonas sp.
GCCGCGGGTGAAGGGGTCGAAGGTTCCGGGGTAGACGGCGGTCAGCATGGCGTGGCTCAGGGCTTGTCGCCGGGGCGCGTGTGCGGGTCCAGCCCCAAGTCTAGCGTCGACGCGGCGCCGGGGTCGCGGCGCAGCAGCGCGTAGTGCACCTGTCCGGCGCGCGCGCTGCGCAGCACTTCCCAGCCGGCGGCGGCCCAGCGTTGCAGGCTGGGGGCATCCGGGGCCTCGAGGTAGACGCGGCCGTGCGGAGCGAGCAGGCGCGCCGCCTGCGCCAGCGCGCGCTCGTGCGCGCCAGCCTGGGCGAAGGGCGGGTCGACGAACACCAGGTCGTAGCTGCCTGCCGCTTGCCCGGCCGCGAAGGCCAGCGCGTCGCCCGCGTGCACGCTCACCGATTCGGCGCCCAGGCGTTGCGCGGCCTCCTTCAGGGCCCGGGCCAGCGCCGGGTGGCGTTCGACCATGTCGACCCGGGCGGCCGCCCGCGAGGCGGCCTCCAGGCCCAGCGCGCCGCTGCCGGCGTACAGGTCCAGGCAGCGCAGGCCCTGCAGGTCCTGGCCCAGCCAGTTGAACAGGGTTTCGCGCACCCGGTCGGGGGTGGGGCGCAGGCCCGGCACATCGGGCACGCGCAGCTTGCTGCCGCGCAAATGGCCGCCGATGATGCGCACGCTGCCTGCCCCGGGGTGCGGGCGGCGAGAAGGGGGCGTTGCGGTTTTCATGCGGGGCGGGCTCGGGCGGGGCGCCAGCATAGCGCTTCGCCGGCCCCGGCCGGCGCCACAGGCGACAATAGGGGATTGGCGGCACCGCGTGCCGCGCACGCATTCCCAGCCAGCCCTCCGACATGTTCCGATTCTTCAAGCGCAAGCCCGCGCCCTCCGAAGCCGCCGCACCCGAGTCCGCACCCGAATCCGCACCCGAATCCGCACCCGCATCCGCGTCCGAATCCGCACCCGAATCCGCGGACCATCCCGCCACGCAAGCCGGCGTCGAGGCCTCGGAGCCGGAAGTGCGCGAGGAGCAGCCTCCCGCGGGCTGGTTCGGCCGCCTGCGCCAGGGCCTGCGCAAGAGCGGGGCCGGGATTTCCGGCCTGTTCGGCGGCTCGCGCATCGACGAGGCCTTGTTCGAGGAACTCGAGACCGCCCTCATCCTGGCCGACGCGGGAGTCCCCGCCACCACCCACCTGCTCGAGGAACTGCGCCGGCGCGTGCGCGCCTCGCGCGCGCAGACCCCGCAGCAGGTGCGCGAGCTCCTGCGCGAGGTGCTGGCCGATCTCCTGGCCCCCTTGCAAAAGCCGCTGGACATCGGCCGCGCCCGGCCCACGGTGATCATGATGGTGGGAGTCAACGGGGCCGGCAAGACCACCAGCATCGGCAAGCTCACGCGCCACCTGCAGGCCGCCGGATGCAAGGTGCTGCTGGCCGCGGGAGACACCTTCCGCGCCGCCGCGCGCGAGCAGCTCGCGGCCTGGGGTCAGCGCAACGAGGTGCAGGTGATCGCGCAGCAGGGCGGCGACCCCGCGGCCGTGGCCTTCGATTCGGTGCAGGCCGGGCGGGCGCGCGACATGGACGTGGTGATCGTGGACACCGCCGGGCGTCTGCCCACCCAGGCGCACCTGATGGAGGAACTGCGCAAGGTCAAGCGGGTGATCGGCAAGGCGATGGAGGGGGCGCCCCACGAGGCGATCCTGGTCATCGACGCCACCAACGGGCAGAACGCGCTGGCCCAGCTGCGCGCCTTCGACGACGCGCTGGGACTCAGCGGCATCATCCTGACCAAGCTCGACGGCAGCGCCAAGGGCGGCGTGATCGCGGCCATCGCGCGCGAGCGCCCGGTTCCCATCTACTTCATCGGCGTGGGCGAGTCCCTGGAGGACCTGCAGAGCTTCGACGCGCGCGCCTTCGCCCAGGCCTTGGTGGACTAAGGCGCGCCCGCGTCGCGCGCCGGGGCCCGGCCGCTGACCGTGGCGCCGTCCTGCGCGCGCAGGCGCAGGAATCCCGGCAGGGTGAGCAAGGGCAGCACCGCCAGCAGCATGAAGGCGGTATGGAACTGCGCCAGGCCGGGCTGCAGGCCCTGCAGCGCCAGGCCGCGCAGCAACGCGGCGCCCAGGGCCACGCCGAAGCTGACGGTGAGTTGCTGCAGCAGCCCGCCCAGACTGGTGGCGCGGCTCAGGCGCTCGGCGGGGACGTCGGCGTAGGCCAGGGTGTTGGAACTCATGAACTGGGTGGAGCGCACGGCGCCGTAGACCACGATCATGGCCGCGATCAGCCCATGCGCAGTGCGCGCCTGCACCAGCGAAAAGCCGAACAGCACGCAGGAGCAGGCCACCGCGCTGCCCATCAGCAGGCCGCGAAAACCCCAGCGACGCAGGCCCGGGCCGATGATCACCCGAATGCCCGGCGCGCTGATCGCCGACAGGAAGGTCAGCGAGCCCGATTGCACCGCCGACATGCCCAGGCCGAGTTGCAGCATCAGAGGCAGCAGGTACACCGGCGCGTTCATGGCCACCCGGCACAGGCCGCCGGCCAGGGTGGCGACACCGAAGGCGCGCTGGCGCAACAGGCCGAGGTCCACGGCCGGACGCTCGCGCCCGCGGTTGTGGTGCAGCACCCCCAGCAGCAGCAGGGCGCCGGCGGCGCAGGCCGCCAGCAGCCAGGCCGGGCGCACCCGCCCGAAGGCCTCCATGACGAACTGCAACAAGCCCACGGCGCAGCCGAACAGCGCGAAGCCGGCGAAATCGAAACGGGCGTCGGGTTCCTCGGCGCGGGGGCTGACCAGGTACCAGGCCAGCAGCATGCCCATCAGCCCGAACGGCACGTTGACGTAGAAAATCCAGCGCCAGGACAGATACGTACTGAGATAGCCCCCGACCGGGGGCCCCAGCACCGGCCCGATGATGGCCGGCACGATCATGTAGGTCATGGCGCGCACCAGCTGGCTGCGGGGAAAGCTGCGCAGCAGGATCAGGCGCCCGACGGGGGTCATCATCGCGCCCCCCAGGCCTTGCAGCACCCGCGTGGCCACCAGCATGTGGAAGTTCTGGGCCGCGCCGCACAGCACCGAGCCCAGGGTGAACAGCGCCAGGGCCGACATGAACACGCGGCGCGCGCCGAAACGGTCGGCGAACCAGCCACTCAGGGGAATGAACACCGCCAGGGTCAGCACGTAGCTGCTGATGGCCAGGTTCATGTTCACCGCGCTGGTGTGCAGCGCATGCGCCATGTCCGGGATCGCGGTGGTGACGATGGTGGCGTCGAGCTGCTCCATCAGGAAGGCGATGGCCACCACCAGGGCCACCAGCACCGGATGGCGCACCCCGGGCACTCCGGCTTCCTGGGCGGGCGCCGCTTGCGCAGGGCGGGGATGGGGGGGCGGGGGGGGCATGGGGATGTGCGAAGCGGGCCGATTGCCGGGGCAGGCGGCGGGAGGGCCGCGGCGACCCGAAAGCCTAGCGCCTCGCGCGAGTTCGCGCCGGCAGCCCGGGCCGGCTCCCAGCGGGCCCGGCGCGTGCCGCGTACCCGCCGGAGCCTTCCCCCTTGATCCAGGCCAGGGAACTTTCCGGGCCTTTAGCACTCCGAGCGCAGGAGTGCTAAAATACCCCCTGACATGAGGAGGAGTCTGCAGATGGCGCAAACCGGTGCTCTCACCCTTTCCGGCGGCCTGGCGCTGCGTGCGCAGGGGGGCGGCTTCCCGGCGCAGGTTCCCAGCCTGGGCAACCTGGAGTCCTACATTTCCGCGGTGAACCGCATGCCGATGCTGTCCCTCGAGGAGGAAC
>DAIDHU010000215.1 GCA_027451915.1 Thiomonas sp.
GTCCACCAGCGGCAAGGCCCGCGAAATGCTCGAAACTTCCCAGCAGCGGCTGGGCTTCGTGCCGAACATGTACGCCAACATGGTGAATTCCCCCGGAGTGCTGCAGACCTACCAGCTGGGCTACGAGCTGTTCCGCAGCGAAGGGGGCTTCACCCCGGCCGAGCAGGAAGTGGTGTTCCTGAGCATCAGCCGATTCAACGGCTGCACCTATTGCATGGCCGCGCACAGCATGATCGGCGACAAGATGTCCAAGCTGCCGGCCGACTCGCTGGCCGCGCTGCGCGAGGGCAAGCCTCTGCCCGACGCCAGGCTGCAGGCGCTGGCCACCTTTTCCACCATCATGGTCGAAAGCCGCGGCACGCCGACTCCCGCGCAGCTGGCCGCCTTCAAGGCCGCCGGCTACACCGACCGCCACGCCCTGGAAATCGTGCTGGCCATCGCGGTGAAGACCCTGAGCAACTACACCAACCACGTGTTCCACACCCAGGTCGACGCTGCCTTCGCGGGCTACGCCTGGAATCCCGCGGCCTGAGGCAGGGCCTGGGAGGCGGCGCATGGGAGGCAGCTCCTGGCGCTCCGGGAAGCGGCATTCGCGCACGCCGCGGGAGGATCTATAGTGGGGCGGGGGGAGCGGGCCCGCGCCCCTGTCCGACCTAGTCCCGAACCTGGATGGAGCCCATGGACATGCAAGGCGTCGCCGCGGTGAGCTACCGCGGCGCATCGATCGAGAACCGCCATCTCGCGCACATCGCCGTGGTCGACGCGGGCGGGAGGCTGCTGCTCGCCTTTGGCGATCCCGGGCGGGTCACCCTGGCGCGCTCCGCGGCCAAGCCGGCGCAGGCCGCCGCGATCGTCGACACCGGTGCGCTCGAGCACTATGGATTCGACGAGGAGGACCTGGCGCTGATGTGCGCCTCGCACAGTAGCGAGGCGCGCCACATCGAGCGGACCCGGAGCATGCTCGCCAGGCTGCGCGCCGACGAGTCGGCGCTGCGCTGCGGGCCCCACCCCTCGCTGTCCGATGCGGTGCAGCGCGAGTGGATCCGCCAGGACTTCCTGCCGACCCCGGCGTGCAGCAACTGCTCGGGCAAGCATGTGGGCATGCTCGCCGGTGCCATGCTGCTGAGCGGCAGCGCCGCCGAGTACCACGAGCCTGGTCACCCGATGCAGCAGCATGTGCGCCGTACCGTCGCCGCGCTGTGCGAGTTGCCTCCCGAGGAGGTGCAGTGGGGTACCGACGGCTGCAACCTGCCCACGCCGGCCTTCGCGCTCGACCGCCTGGCCAGGCTCTACGCCAGGCTGGCCGACGCGGCTGACAAGGCCGACGCCGCGCCTGCCGCGCCCGCCTCCACGCTGGCGCGGATCTACCACGCCATGACCCGCCACCCCGAGCTGGTCGCCGGCGAGGGCCGCTACTGCACCGAGCTGATGCGCGCCTACGAGGGCACGCTCGTGGGCAAGCTCGGCGCCGACGGCTGCTACGGCATCGGCGTGCGTGCCTCGGCGCGTACCCGTGAACTCGGCTCCGACGGAGCCCTGGGCATCGCGGTGAAGATCGAGGACGGCCGTGTCGACATGCTCTACATGATCGTCTCCGAGGTGCTCGCGCGCCTGGATCTCGGCAGCCAGGCCCAGCGGGAGCGCCTGGCCGCCTTCCACAACCCGCCGCTGCGCAACACCCGCGGCGTCGAGGTCGGTCACCGAAGCTTCCCCTTCGAGCTGCGCCCGCGCTGATCCGCTGGCCGGGGCGGATGCAGCCGCCCGCTTCAGGAAATCGGGCCATCGGGGCGAGCCGTTCACCCGATCCGTTGAAATCCTCGGACCTATCGGCGACAACGCCCCGTAGGCCCTGGTGATTCGCCTGACCCGTCGGGCCCGGATCGTCCGTGACATCGCCTCCTCGACCTTGGCGGAATCATCGCGTTGGCGTCCAGGATCGCCCACGTCGTCGCGCCCGGGGAGAGCGGGTAGCCAGCCGGGCTCGCGCTTTCGATTTTCGAATTTTCATGAGAAATCGAATTCCCTGAGGGCTCAAGGCTTAGCCGTCGCTCAAGCCCCCTCGCGGAGATCGCGCCCGCGCCTGTTGCCCATTGCGTGTTTTCCCTAGGGCCGAGCCCCGTCTTTTTTGTAGACGATCCGATTTTTTTTGTATACAAAGTCACCGTCACCAACCCAGGAATCGACTTGGGGGCTTTCCCGATGAAGCGCGAGCATGGTCCGGCGGATAGGTCGGATTGCAGGCCGGACGGGCCAGGGTTCATGAAGCCGTGGCTTCATGAGAGGCCGGTTGGCGCGCGCGGCGCAGATGCAGAGATTGCATACAAAATGGATTGGCTCGTCGCCTGTTCGACGCTGCCAGGCCTGATGAACTGCCGCAGCCTCCAGCAGGAAGCGGCAGCCATGACCTTGCGATACGCTCGACCGGAGGTGCTTCTGTGAATGCTTCAACCGACGTCCTGGATGCTGGCTCCATTGCCCCGACCCACGCATCCTCCAACGACATCCTCATCAAGCCCGGCTACAGCCCGCGCCTGGTCAACGCCGATCTGGCGCCGCTGAGAAATCAGCGCTGGGGGGCCTACAACATCTTCGCTTTCTGGATGTCCGACGTGCACAGCGTCGGCGGCTACATCACCGCGGGCAGCCTGTTCGCCCTCGGTCTGGCAAGCTGGCAGGTGCTGGTCTGCCTGCTGGTGGGCATCGTGATCGTGCAGTTGCTGGCCAATCTGGTGGCCAGGCCCAGCCAGATGTGCGGCGTGCCTTATGCCGTCATCAGCCGCGCCTCCTTCGGCGTGCTGGGCGCCAACATTCCGGCCATCATCCGCGGGCTCATCGCCTTCGCCTGGTTCGGCATCCAGACCTACCTGGCCTCGAGCGCCCTGATCGTGGTGATCCTGAAGTTCCTGCCCGGACTGGCGCCCTATGCCCAGGTCGGCCAACACGGCTTCCTCGGCCTGTCCGAGCTGGGCTGGGCCGCCTACATGGTGCTGTGGGTGCTGCAGGCGCTGGTGTTCTGGAAGGGCATGGAGGCGGTCCGGGTGTTCATCGACTGGGCCGGCCCCGCCGTCTACGTCGTGATGGGCGTGCTGACCGTCTACCTGGTGGCCAAGGCGGGCTGGTCCCACATCGACCTGAACCTCGGCTCGGTGAAGTTCAAGGGCTTCCAGGCGCTGCCCGTGATGATCAACGCCATCGCGCTCGTGGTCTCCTACTTCTCCGGCCCGCTGCTCAACTTCGGCGACTTCGCCCGCTACAACAAGAGCATGGATGCCGTGAAAAAGGGCAATTTCTGGGGCCTGCCGGTCAACTTCCTGGGCTTTTCCATTCTCACCGTGATCACCACGGCGGCCACGCTGCCGGTGTTCGGCAAGCTGATCACCGATCCCGTGCAGACGGTGAGCCACATCGACAACACCTTCGCCGTGGTGCTGGGGGCCATGACCTTCACGCTGGCCACCATGGGCATCAACATCGTGGCCAACTTCGTGCCCCCCGCCTTCGATTTCTGCAACGTCGCGCCGCAGAAAATCAGCTGGCGCATGGGTGGCATGATCGCGGCGGTAGGCTCCATCTTCATCACCCCCTGGAACATCTTCAACAACCCGGCGATGATCCACTACACCCTCGATGTCCTGGGCGCCTTCATCGGGCCGCTGTTCGGCATCCTCATCGCCGACTACTACCTGGTCAAGAAGCAGCGCATCGACGTCGACGCGCTCTACAGCATGGAGCCCAGGGGTCGCTACTGGTACGCGGGAGGCGTCAATCCCAGGGCGGTCGCGGCGCTCATCCCGGCGGCCCTGATCGCCGTGCTCATGGTGCTGATCCCCCGCTTCTCCAGCGTCGCCAATTTCACCTGGTTCATCGGCTGCGGGCTGGGGGTGCTGTTCTACGTCATGATCCACGCAAGCTCCAGATCCACCTCGCACTGATGAAAATCCTCATCGTCAATCCCAACTCCACGGCCAGCATGACGGCCAAGATCGGCGCCGTCGCGGCCGAGGTCGCGGCGCCCGGCACCGTGGTCAACGCGGTGAACCCGCCGGATTCCCCCGCGTCCATCGAGTGCCATACCGAGGAGGCGCTGTGCGTCCCCGGCCTGCTGCGCTGCATCCAGGAAGGGGAGGCGCAAGGCTGTGACGCCTACGTCATCGCCTGCTTCGGCGACCCGGGCCTGGAGGCGGCGCGCGAGCAGGCGAGGGGACCGGTGATCGGCATCGCGGAAGCCGCGATGCACGCCGCCAGCCTGCTTGCCCCTTCATTCAGCGTGGTCACCACCCTGGCTCGCACCACCGGCATGGCCTGGCATCTGGCCGAGCGCTACGGCATGCAGCGCTTTTGTCGCAACGTCCGGGCCGCCGACGTTCCCGTGCTCGACCTGGAAGACCCGCGCAAGAACGCCCGCGTCCTGATTCGCGACGAATGCCTGCGCGCCTTGCGGGAGGACGGCTGCGAGTCCATCGTGCTCGGCTGTGCCGGCATGACCGACCTGTGCCGCTGGCTTTCCGAGGAGATCGGCGCTCCGGTCATCGACGGCGTGGCCGTGGCCGTCAAGTTCGCCGAGTCGCTGGCCGCGCTGGGATTGAAGACCAGCAAGCTGGGGCCCTGGGCGGCGCCGCCCGTGAAGCCTTCCTGCGGCCTCGCAGGGCCCAAGGGCCCGGCCTTCGACGCGCTGGTCGGGGAGTGAGACCATGGCGCCCCGTGCCAAGACCCCTTCGAAGCCCCAGGCCCCCGCGGACCGGGCGGTGAGCGCGGTGAGTCCCGCCGACGCGCCGCCGGCCGACCTGACGCAGACCATCGTCGCGGCCATCACCACGGCCATCATCGAGCATCGCCTGGCGCCCGGCGCCAAGCTCACCGAGCAGAAGATCGCTGCGATCTACGGAGTCTCCCGCACCATCGTGCGCCAGGCCTTGTTCCAGCTGGCCCGCGACCACCTGGTCAGGCTGGAGCCCGATCGGGGCGCCTTTGTCGCGCAGCCTTCGGTGGAGGAGGCGCGGGAGGTGTTCGCGGTGCGCCGCGTGCTCGAGCAGCATCTGGTGGAGGCGTTTTGCGAGAAGGCCGTGGCGGGCGACTTCCGCGCCCTGCGCGCCCACCTGAAACAGGAGCAGGCCGTCGTCGGCCGGGTGGACGTGACCGGGCGCACGCGGCTGCTGGGCGATTTCCATGTGCTGATGGCAGAGCGCATCGGCAACCATGTGCTGGCGCAGATTCTGTCGGAGCTGATCTCGCGCTGCGCCCTCATCACCCTGATGTATCAATCCTCGCGCGCGGCCCAGCACTCCTCGGACGAGCACGTGGAGATCCTCAAGGCCCTGGAGACGCGCGACCTGGCCAGGGCCAAGTCCCTGATGGAAGCCCACCTGCTGGCCACCGAGAACAGCCTGCTCTATCACCGCCGGATCAGCAGCGCCAATCTGGCCGAGGCGCTGGGCAGCCGCGCGGCCTGAACATCCTTGCGGACCGGCTCATGACCACCCCATCCTATCCCCGCGACCTCATCGGCTACGGCCGCAACCCTCCGCATGCCCGCTGGCCCGGCCAGGCCCGCGTGGCGCTGCAGTTCGTGCTCAACATCGAGGAGGGCGGCGAGAACAGCGTCCTGCACGGCGACGCGGGCAGCGAACAGTTCCTCTCCGAGCTGTTCAACCCCGCGGCCTACCCGGCGCGGCACCTGAGCATGGAGAGCATCTACGAATACGGCAGCCGCGCCGGAGTGTGGCGCATCCTGCGCGAGTTCGAGCGCCGCGGCCTGCCGCTGACGGTGTTCGGCGTGGGCATGGCCCTGCAGCGCACCCCCGATCTCGCCCGCGCCTGTGTCGAGCTGGGCCACGAGATCGCCTGCCATGGCTGGCGCTGGATTCACTACCAGAACCTGGACGAAGCCACCGAGCGCGAGCATATGCGGCGGGGCATGGAGGCGATCGAGGCTGTCTGCGGCGTGCGCCCGCTGGGCTGGTACACCGGCCGCGACAGCCCCAACACCCGACGCCTGGTGGCCGACTTCGGCGGCTTCGCCTACGACAGCGATTCCTACGGCGACGACCTGCCCTTCTGGCTGCAGGTGCGCAGGACCGACGGCGGCCTCAGCCCCCATCTGGTCGTTCCCTACACCCTGGACAGCAACGACATGCGTTTCGCGCTGCCCCAGGGCTTCGCGCAGGCCGAGGACTTTTTCATCTACCTGCGCGACAGCTTCGACGCGCTGTACGCCGAAGGCGAGCATCGACCCAAGATGCTCAGCATCGGCATGCACGCGCGCCTGCTCGGCCGGCCCGGGCGCATCCGCGCGCTGCAGCGCTTCCTGGATCATGTGCAGCGCCACGACCGCGTGTGGATCGCGCGGCGCATCGACATCGCGCGCCACTGGCAGGCCGAGCATCCCTTCGATGCGGCCACCGCCTTTGTCTGGGAGTGATCGTGCCCACCCTTGCCGAGTTCAACGCCGCCACCCCGGCCGAATGCGCCGCCCTGCTGAAGGGTGTGTACGGGACAGCCCCGTGGATCGCCGAGCGCGCCTGCGCGGCGCGTCCCCTGGCCACGCTGGCGGCGCTCAAGGCGGCCCTGGTGCGCACGGTGCGCCAGGCCAGCCGCGACGAGCAGCTCGCGCTGATCCGCGCCCAGGCGCAGCCGGCAGGCGAGGCCGCGCCAGGCGGCGAGCTCGGGCCCGAGGAGTCGGCCCGCATGCGCGCGCTCAGCGCCGACTACCTCGCGCGTTTCGGCTGGCCCTTCCTGCTCGCGCTGCGCGGTCCCCGCGGCAGCGGACTGCCCGGTGCGCAGATCCTCGCCACCCTGCAGCGACGCATCGACAACCCGCCGGAATTCGAGTTCGCCGAAGCCCTGCGCCAGGTCCACCGCATCGCCGAACTGCGCCTGAACGACGCATTCGGCTTCGTGCCGGAGCAGGGCAACCGGGTCTGGGACTGGTGCGAGCGGCTCGCCCGGCACAGCGAGGTCCCCGGCGATCTCACCGTCACCTACCTCAGCGACGCCCATCGCGCCGCGGCGGCCGAGATCGCGGCCACCATGCGCGATTGCGGCTTCGACCAGGTGGACATCGACGCCGTGGGCAACGTGGTCGGCATCTACCACGCCGACAACGCGGCGGCCCCGCGCCTGCTCACCGGCAGCCACTACGACACCGTGCGCAACGCCGGCAAATACGACGGCCGCATCGGGTACTTCATCCCCATGGCCTGCGTGCGCGCCCTGCACCGCGCCGGGCGCAGGCTGCCTTTCGGCCTGGAGGTCGTGGCCTTCGCCGAGGAGGAGGGCCAGCGCTACAAGGCCACCTTCCTGGGCTCGGGCGCGCTGGTGGGCAGCTTCCGCCCCGACTGGCTGGACCAGCCAGACCGCGACGGGGTGCTCATGCGCGACGCGATGCGTCACGCCGGCCTGCCCGCCGACCTGGCCGCCATCGCCTCGCTGCGACGCGATCCGGCGCGCTACCTCGGCTTTGTCGAGGTCCACATTGAACAGGGGCCTGTGCTCCATGCCCTGGACCTGCCCCTGGGCATCGTCACCTCGATCAACGCCAGCGTGCGCTACGTGGGCGAGATCCTCGGCATGGCCAGCCATGCCGGCACCACGCCCATGCCGGTGCGGCGCGACGCCGCCTGCGCCGCGGCCGAGCTGGTGCTGTTCGTCGAGCGCCGCGCCGCGGCCGACGGCGACAGCGTGGGCACCGTGGGGATGCTCGAGGTGCCCTCGGGCTCCATCAACGTGGTGCCCGGGCGCTGCCGTTTCAGCCTGGACCTGCGCGCCCCCAGCGACGCGCAGCGCGACCGCCTGCGCGACGACGTGCTGGCCGAACTCGCCGCCCTGTGCGCCCGCCGCGGGCTTCGGTACAAGGTGGAAGAGGCCATGCGCGAATCGGCCGCCCCCAGCGACGCGACCTGGCAGGGCCGCTGGGAGCAGGCCGTCGCCGCCCTGGGCCTGCCGCTGCATCGCCTGCCCAGCGGCGCGGGCCACGACGCCATGAAACTGCACACCGTGATGCCCCAGGCCATGCTGTTCGTGCGTGGAGAAAATTCCGGCATCAGCCACAACCCCCTGGAATCCAGCACCGCCGACGATCTCGACCTCGCCTGCGCGGCCTTCACCCGATTGCTCGACCAACTCGCCACACCATGACCACCGCCACCGAAGCCAGCGCCCCCGTCTCCCTGGACGCCCGATACAAGGCGCTCGACCGCTGGGTCGACGCGCACTTCGACCAGCAGGTCCGCATGCTGCAGGAGCTGGTGCGCGTACCCACCGACACGCCTCCCGGCAACAACGCGCCCCATGCCGAGCGTACGGCCCAGCTGCTGGCCGAGCTGGGCATGAGCGCCGAGAAAATCGCCATTCCCCCGGAGCGGTGCCTGGAGCAGGGCCTGCAATCCATCACCAACCTGATCGTGCGCCGCAAGTACGGCGCGGACGGCCCGGTGATCGCGCTCAACGCCCATGGCGACGTGGTGCCCCCGGGAGAGGGCTGGACCCACGACCCCTACGGCGGCGAGATCGTCGACGGCAAGCTCTACGGCCGCGCCTCCGCCGTCAGCAAGTGCGACTTCACCACCTTCAGCTTCGCCGGGCGCGCCATCGAGGCCCTGGGCGTGCCGCTGCAGGGCGGCGTGGAGCTGCACTTCACCTACGACGAGGAGTTCGGCGGCAACCTCGGCCCCGGCTGGCTGCTCGAGCACGGGCTCACCCGCCCCGACCTGGAGATCGCCGCGGGTTTCAGCTACCAGGTGGTCAACGCCCACAACGGCTGCCTGCAGCTCGAGGTGACCGTGCACGGGGTCATGGCCCACGCGGCGATACCCCATACCGGCGTGGACGCGCTGCAGGGAGCCGTGGCCATCCTCAACGCCCTGTATGCCCAGAACGCGATCTACCGCGAGGTGCATTCGAAAGTGGCGGGCATCGACCACCCCTACCTCAACGTCGGATGGATCCAGGGCGGCACCAACACCAACGTGGTGCCGGGCAAGGTGGTGCTCAAGCTCGACCGCCGCATGATCCCGGAGGGAGACCCTGCCGAGGTCGAGGCCGAGCTGCGGCGGGTCATCCAGCAGGCGGCCGCCAGCGTGCCGGGGATTTCCGTGAACGTCCGCCGCATGCTGCTGGCTCGCGCCCTCACGCCCCTGGCCGGCCACGAGAAACTCGCCGCGCCGCTGCAGCGCCACGCGCAGGAACTTTTCCAGGAGCGCATTCCCATCCTCGGCACGCCGCTCTACACCGATGTGCGCCTGTACGCCGAGCACGGCATCCCGGCCGTGCTCTACGGCGCCGGCCCGCGCACCGTGCGGGAGAGCAACGCCAAGCGGGCCGACGAGCACATCGTGCTCGAAGACCTGCGCCGCGCCACCCAGGTCATCGCGCGCACCCTGCTGGACCTGCTCGGCGCTGCCTGAGGGCGAGGGCCCGGCACAGCGCGCTCGCGATTCGACCCGGCTGGTCGGAAGGGGCCCCGACCTGTGCTGCCCCACCGAGCCTTGACACGCTCCAAAAGGTCTTCTAATGTATGCATACAAAGAAAAGCAATACAAGGGATCTCGCCAGGCCTGCACAGTGGGCGGACAGGTCGCGGCGAATCGAGTCTTGTACCGAGAAAGGATAGGAGGCGCGTCGATGCAATTGACCCAGGAAGAACAGAGCATGCTCGCCGGCGAGCACGGCGAGGCCGTGCGCGAGGCGATCGCGTACCAGATCGAGGTCGGGAAGTTCTGGGGCGCCGAGCGCTTCGTACCGATCACCAACGCCCACATGATGGGTGACATCGAGGTCATGGGTGATGCCGGTCTGCGCTACATGGAGCATGCATGCTCCAACCGCACCAAGTGCTCGGTCCCCATCACGACCAATGCACGATGCATGGATTTCGAGCATGTGGAGCGCCTCGGACAGCATCCTGAGGAGGCGGTGAAGGAGCGCAAGATCATCGCCTCCCTACGGCAGATGGATGTTTGCACCGCCGACACCTGCATCAATTACCAGACGATCTACCAACC
>DAIDHU010000216.1 GCA_027451915.1 Thiomonas sp.
CTGCACCTGCCCGCCGGACAGGCCCGCTCCACGCTCGCCCAGCAGGGTGTCGAAACCCTGGGGCAGCGCATCGATGAAGGCCTCGGCTCCGGCCGCGCGGGCGGCGGCGCGCAAGGATTGCAGGTCCGCCCCGGGGCGCGCCAGGCGCAGGTTGTCGGCGATGCTGACGGCGAACACATGGGCGCGCTGCGGCACCAGCGCGAGGCCGCGCAGCCAGGATTCCTGGGCGAAGGATTGCAGCGCCACGCCATCCACCTCGATGCGCCCGCGCTGGGCGCTCGCCAGCCCGAGCAGCAGGTTCAGCACCGTGGACTTGCCGGCGCCGCTGGCACCCACCAGCGCGGTGACCCGGCCGGCGGGAGCCTCGAAACTGCAGCCTCGCAGCGCCTCGCGCCCGTCCTCGTAGGCGAAGTGCACGTCCTCGAAGCGCAGGCCCGGAGTGCGGGCGGCGCCGGGCGCCGGCCCCGATCCGGCAGGGCCGCCGCCCAGGCCAGGCCTGGAGTCCGCGCCGGGCTGCTCCGCGTCGCCACCGGCGGGCAGCGGCGGGCGCAGTTCGAACACCGGCTGCAGACGCTGCGCGGCGCCGATGGCGTCCATGCGCAAGTGGTACACGCCGCCCAGGGCGCGCAGCGGGGCGTAGTACTCGGGGGCCAGCAGCAGCACGAAAAAGCCCTGCAGGAAATGCATCTGCCCCCACATCAGGCGAAAGCCGATGAGCACCGCCACCATGGCGATGCTCACCGTGGAAAGGAATTCCAGCACCACCGAGGACAGGAAGGCCACGCGCAACACGCGCATGGTGGCGACGCGGTATTCCTCGGAGACCTGCTCGACCACCGCGGCCTCGCGCCGGCTGGCTCCCAGCAGGCGCAGGGTGCTCAGCCCCTGGAGGGTGTCCAGGAAGCGAGCCGACAGGCGCGCCAGGCGCAGCCACTGCTGCTGGTTCATGTCCTCCGCGCCGCGGCCGACCAGCCACATGAACAGGGGAATCAGGGGCGCTGTGAGCAGCAGGATGGTGCCGCTGATCCAGTCCACCGGGAACACCGCCAGCAGGATCGCCGCGGGCACCAGCGCCGTCACCCTCGCGGTGGGCAGGTAGCGCGCGAAATAGGCCTCCAGCGCCTCGATGCCATTGACCAGGCTGTTGACCAGGTCGCCGCGCTGCTGGCCGCGCAGCCACAAGGGGCCCAGGCGCTGGATATGCGCCAGCAGTTCACCGCGCAGTTGCTGGCGCAGCGCGGCGCCGGCGCGGAAGGCCACACGCTCCGAGCCACGCACCAGCGCGAAACGCAGCAGATAGAGCGGGACAAGGGCCAGCAGCCAGGGCCAGGCCTGGCGCGGACCCGCTTGATGCTGCACCGCGGCGGCGATCAGCTGCGCGAGCAGGCCCGCCTGCGCCACCACCAGCACGCCCGAGGCCGTGCCCAGCGCCACCGCCTGGCGCAGGGCCGGGCGAATGCGGGGCACGAAGCCGTTCAGCCAGGCCAGCGCGCGCGGGTCCCGCGAGGGGGTGGGGGAGGGCGCGGGCGTGGGCGTGGTGTGCGTGGAGGCGGTGGATGACATGGGCGCGGCAAGCCCCGCAAGGGGCGCTGCCCGAGCTTACGCGAGCCTGCCCGCGGCGTCGCGAATCCCCGTCAAATCCCGGTGGCGTCGCAGCCAAGCCACCTCGGGCCCCGGGCGCGGGGGGAAATTCCTCAGGAAAACCCCATGGGTTTTGCATGACAAGGCGGCTGAGGGTACGCTGGGAACCGCCCTTGCGGGGGCGCGACGATGCGACAGTTCCCCGCGAGCCGCCGCAATCGCTGGATTGCAGCCTGCAGCGCGAGCAACGCCGAGCACGCCGATGCGACGAATCCTCAGGTTCCTGCTGCAGATCGCCGCCCCCGAGCGCGCGAAACTCGCCGAGCTGCGCCGCCGCGTGCGCCAGCTGGAGCTTGAGCGCGCGCGCCTGGAAAGCCTGGTCGAGACCTCTCCGGACGGCATGTGGCTGAAGGACCTGGACGGGGTCTACCTGCATTGCAACCAACAGGCCCTGCGCTACATCGGCAAGACCCGCGAGCAGGTGCTGGGCCTGCGCGACGGCGATTTCCTCCCCGAGGACATCGCCTTGCGCACCACCGCCGGGGACCGGGAAGCCCTGCGCAGCGGCCGGGAGGTGCGCGCCGAGGCCCTGCTGCCCAACCCGGACGGCGGCGACTACGCGCTCGAGGTGCTGAAAATCCCCGTTCCGGCCCCGGGCGGGGGCTATCTGGGCGTGCTGGGCGTGGCCCGCGACATCTCCGGGCGCAGGCGCATGGAAAGCACCATCCGCCTCTGGGCCGAAGCCTTCCGCAACGCCGGCTTCGGGCTTTCCATCTCGGACGCCCGCAGCAACCGCTACCTGGACGTCAACCCCGCCTCCGCGCAGCAGCGCGGCTATACCCGCGAGGAGCTGATCGGCCAGCCCGTCACCAGCGTCATCCCCGCCGAGATCCTGCCGCGCTACCTGGCGAACCGGGCGCGCGGCGACGAGCAGGCGCATGCGGTGTATGAATCGGTGGCCCTGCACAAGGACGGCTCACGCTTCCCCGTGGTGCTCGACGTCACCGTGGTGTTCGACGAAGCCGGCCGCGCGGAGCGGCGCATCGTGTACTCGCTGGACATCAGCGAGCGCATGCGCAGCGAGAACGAGCGCCGACTCTGGGCCCACACCTTCGAGCACGCGGGGTTCGGCGTCGCGGTCTCGGATGTGCACAGCAACCGGATCGTGGCGGTCAATCGCGCCTACGCGCGCCAGCGCGGCTACGCCGTGGACGAACTCCTCGGCATGGCGCTGGACCAGCTGTACCCGGTCGATCGGCTCGAGCAGGCGCGCGAGATGCTGGAGCGCTGCGCCCAGCAAGGCCACTGCGTGTTCGAGTCCGAGCATCTCACCCGCGGCGGCCAGCGCCTGCCGGTGAGCCTGGACATGACCCTGGTGCACGACGACGAAGGGCGGGTCCGCTACCGCGTGGTGTATTCGCAGGACATCACGCGCCGCCGGCAGGCCGAGCGCGAGCTGCGCATCGCCGCGGCGGCCTTCGAATCCCAGGAAGGCATCGTGGTCACCGACGCGCAGGGAAGCATCCAGCGGGTGAACTCGGCCTTCTCGCGCATCACCGGCTGGAGCGCCTCGGAGGCCATCGGCCGCCACCCGGGCATGCTGCGCTCGGAGCATCGCCGCGGCGGCCTGGCCTCGGGACCCCTTCGCGGCCTGGCGCGCAACGGTTACTGGAGCGGCGAGATGTGGAGCCGGCGCAAGAACGGCGAGGCCTTCCTGGCCCGGGTGGCCATCTCCGCCGTGCGCGACGACGCCGGCACGGTGCTGCACTACGTCGGCACCCTGACCGACATCACCGAGGAGCGCGAGGCCAAGCGCCAGGCCGAGCGCCTGGCGCGCCACGACGCCCTGACCGACCTGCCGAATCGCCAGTACCTGCGTGAACTGACCGCCGCCGCGCTGGCCCGGGCGCGCAAGAGCGGCGAGCTGGGTGCGCTGATGATGCTCGACGTGGACCACTTCGCCCTGCTCAACGCCGCCCACGGACACCGCCACGGCGATCTCGTGCTGGTGGAACTGGCGCGGCGCCTGCGCCTGGCGCTGCGCCCCGGCGACGCGCTGGGCCGATTCACCGGGGACAAGTTCCTCGTGCTGCTGGAAGGCATCGGCGCGCAGTGGATGCACGCCACGCATCGGGCCGGGGCCACCGCGGCGCAGTTGCGCGAGGCGGCGGCCGCCCCCTTCGAGTGGCCGGACAAGCGCATCCCCGGGGTCGGCGTGAGCATCGGCCTGAGCCTGTTCGGCCCCGGCACCGACGCCAGCCTGGACAGCGACGCCTTGCTCGCCCAGGCCGAGACCGCCATGTACCGGGCGCAGCAGGGTGGGCGCAACATCACAAGGGTGTTCGAGCCCTCGATGCAGGCCGAGCTCGACGCGCGCAGCCGCCTGATCGAGGACCTGCGCGCCGCCATCCCCCAGGGCCAGCTGCTCTTGCATCTGCAACCCCAGGTCAACGGCGACGGCGAGGTGCGTGCGGCGGAGGCGCTGGTGCGCTGGCAGCACCCGACGCGCGGCCTGCTGCAGCCCGACGGTTTCATCGGCGTGGCGGAGGAGACCGGCCTGATCGATGCGCTGGGGCGCGAGGTGCTGCGCATGGCCTGCGCGCAGATCGCCGCCTGGTCGGGCGAGCAGGCGACGCGCGAACTCTCGCTGTCGGTCAACGTCAGTCCGCTGCAGTTCCGGCGCGAGGATTTCGTGGCCGAGATCCTCGACGCGGTGGCCGGCTCGGGCATCGATGCGCAGCGCCTCAAGCTGGAGCTGACCGAGAGCATGGTCATGGACGACCTGGACGACGCGGTGCACAAGCTCGGGCTGCTCAGGAGCCACGGTCTGCGCATCGCGCTGGACGACTTCGGCACCGGCAGCTCCTCGCTGTCGTACCTCACCCGGCTGCCGCTGGACCAGCTGAAAATCGACAAGGCCTTCGTGCACAAGCTTCCCGAAAGCCGCAGCGACGCGCTGGTAGCGCAGACCATCATCGCCATGGCCAAGGGACTGGGGCTGGAGGTCGTGGCCGAGGGCGTCGAGACCGCCGCCCAACTGGGCTTCCTGCGTGCCCAGGGCTGCGACCTGTACCAGGGCTACCTGCTGGGGCGGCCGATGCCCATCGGGCAGTTCATGGGCGCCGCGGCCCTGCACCCCGGTTAGCTCGCCTGCCGGACACTACCGCCCCAGCGGCAGGCGCACCTCGGCCTTGACCTCCTTGAGCACGATGCTCGAGCGCACGTGCGTGACCCCCGGCAGGCGGAACAGCACCTGGTGCTGGAAGCGCTCGTAGCTCTCGATGTCCGGCTGCGCGATGGTCAGGAGATAGTCGGCCTGGCCGGTGGTCGACAGGCAGCGCACGATCTGCGGCACGGCCAGCACCGAGCGCTCGAAGTCCTCCACGATGCTCTCGCTGTGCCGGCTGAGGTTGATCTCGGCCACGACCAGCAGGTGCAGGCCCACCTTCGCGCGGTCCACCAGCGCCGTGTAGCCCCGCACCACGCCGCTGGACTCCAGCTCCTTCACCCTGCGCCAGCACGGCGTGCTGGACAGCCCGACCTTGTCCGCCAGCTGCTGCACGGTCTGGCGCGAGTCCCTTTGCAGCTCCTCGAGAATGCGCAGACTGTAGGCGTCGAGGACAATTTGCTCACTCATACCCCACTCCAAGAAATTCCTTTCCGATTCTGCTCCCGAATCGCTGAATCCGAAAAGGTATTTTCTCGAACCAGGGACTATGGTTCCTCTGCTCTCCTCGAGGTCGCCATGTCCACCGTCCTGCCCGCACCCTCCCCCGCCGAACCCTCCCCCGCCGAGGCCTCGCCTCGCGCGCCCTCCGACGCACCCCTGCGCCGCGACTATCAGTTGCGCGACGCGCTGCTGGCCTCGCGCGGACGCGTGCTGCTCACCGGCACGCAGGCGCTGGTGCGCCTGCTGCTCATGCAGCGCGCCAGCGACGCCGAGCAGGGCCTGGACACCCGCGGCTTCGTCAGCGGCTACCGCGGCTCGCCGCTGGGCATGGTGGACCAGGAACTGTGGCGCGCCAGCCGCGAACTGGACGCCGCCGGGGTGCGCTTCGTGCCCGGGGTGAACGAGGAACTCGCGGCCACCCAGGTGCTGGGCACGCAGCGCGTGGAGACCGACCCCGAGCGCACCGCCGCCGGCGTGTTCGCCATGTGGTACGGCAAGGGCCCCGGGGTGGACCGCGCCGGCGACGCGCTGCGCCACGGCAATGCCTACGGCTCCTCGCCCCACGGCGGCGTGCTGGTGGTGGCGGGGGACGACCACGGCTGCGTGTCCTCCTCCTTCCCCCACCAGAGCGACCTCGTGCTGCAGGGCATGGGCATGCCGGTGGTGGCGCCTTCCTGCGTGGCCGAGTACCTGGAGTTCGGCCTGTACGGCTGGGCGCTGTCGCGCTATTGCGGCGCCTGGGTGGGCATGACCGCCCTGTCCGAGGTGGTGGAAAGTCGCGCCAGCGTCGACCTGGACCTGCTGCAGGCCCGGCGCGTGGCCTGGCTGGACGCCGCCGGCGTGGCCGCCGCCACCGGACACCAGGCGCCGGCCGACGGGCTGCATTACCGCTGGCCCGACCTGCCGTCGCTGCGCATCGAGACCCGCCTGGCCGACAAGCTGCAGGCCGCGCGGGCCTTCGCCCGGGTGAACAGCATCGACCGCGAGCTCATCCGCAGCGAACATGCCCGCGTGGGCATCGTCACCTGCGGCAAGGCCCACCAGGACCTGATGGAAGCGCTGCGCCGCCTGGAGATCAGCCCGCGCATGCTGGCCGAGGCAGGAGTGCGCCTGTACAAGGTGGGCCTGTCCTTCCCGCTGGAGTCGACGCGCGCGCTGGAGTTCGCGCGCGGCCTGGACGAGCTGCTGGTGGTGGAGGAAAAGGCCCCGGTTGTCGAGACCCAGCTTCGCGAGCTGCTGTACAACCAGCCGGCCGGACAGCGCCCCGCCATCATCGGCAAGCACGATCGCGACGGGCGCCCGCTGGTCGCCGCCACCGGGGAGCTGCGGCCGTCGCGCCTGATCGAGCTGCTGGCGGACTGGCTGGTACGCCATTTCCCGGACCAGGCCACCTTCAACGACCACCGCCGCCACGTGCGCGATTTCCTGCCCGCGCAACTGCCGGCCAGCCCCGTGGACGACCTGCGGCGCATCCCTTATTTCTGCGCCGGCTGCCCGCACAACACCTCCACCCGCGTGCCCGAGGGCTCCACGGCGCGCGCCGGCATCGGCTGCCATTTCATGGCCAGCTGGATGAACCGCGACACCGAGGGCCTGATCCAGATGGGCGGCGAGGGCGTGGACTGGGTGTCGCACTCCATGTTCACGCGCGCGCCCCACGTATTCCAGAACCTCGGCGACGGCACCTACTACCACTCGGGCTACCTGGCGATACGCCAGGCGGTGGCGGCCGGCGCGCGCATGACGTACAAGATCCTGTTCAACGACGCGGTGGCGATGACCGGCGGCCAGCCGGTGGACGGCAAGATCAGCGTGGACGCCATCGCCCGCCAGGTGGAAAGCGAGGGCGTGCGCTGCGTGGCGGTGGTGTCGGAGAACGTGGAGGCGTTCCGCGCCATGCGCGGGCGCTTCCCCCCGGGCACGCGCTTTCATCATCGCGACGAGCTCGACGCCGTGCAGCGCGAGCTGCGCGAGATGGAAGGCGTCACGGTGCTGATCTTCGAGCAGACCTGCGCGGCCGAGCTGCGCCGCCGGCGCAAGAAGGGGCTGGCGCCCGAGCGCACGCGGCGCCTGTATATCAACGAGCTGGTCTGCGAGGGCTGCGGCGACTGCTCGGTGCAGAGCAATTGCGTGGCCGTGCAGCCGCTGGAAACCGAACTGGGGCGCAAGCGCCGCATCGACCAGACGGCCTGCAACAAGGACTATTCCTGCGCCAAGGGCTTCTGCCCCAGCTTCGTGAGCGTCGACGGCGCACGCCTGAAGCGCCGCCTCGGGCTGCAGGCGCAGGCCGCCGAGCAATTGCTTGCGCGCGCCGACGCGCTGCCGCGGCCCGCGCAGCATGTGTGGGACGCCCCCTACGATCTGCTGGTCACCGGGGTGGGCGGCACCGGCGTGGTCACCGTGGGCGCACTGGTGGCCATGGCCGCGCACCTGCAGGACTACCACGCCAGCGTGCTGGATTTCATGGGCTTCGCCCAGAAGGGCGGCGCCGTGCTGTCCTTCGTGCGCCTGGCCGACCGCGCCGAGCGCCTGCACCAGGTGCGCATCGACGCCCAGCAGGCCGACGCCGTGCTGGCCTGCGACCTGGTCACCGCGGCCAGCGCCGAGGCGCTGCAGACGGTGCGCCACGGGCGCACGCGCATCGTGGTCAACGAGCATGCCGCGCCCACCGCGCACGCGGTGCTGGACCGCGACGCGCCCTGGCCGGCCGAGCAACTGCTGGCCAAGCTGCAGGGCGCCGCCGGCGCCGAGCGCGTGCGCACCCTGGACGCGCAGGCCTGGGCCGAGGAATTCCTGGGCGACACCACGGCGGCCAACGTGCTGGCGCTGGGCCACGCCTGGCAGCTGGGCCTGGTTCCCGTCAGCGCCCAGGCGCTGGAGCGGGCCATCGAGCTCAACGGCGTGGCCGTGCAGGCCAACCGCATCGCCTTCGCGCTGGGCCGGCTGTCGGCGGCCGACCCGCAGGGCTGCCGCGAACTGCTGCACCAGCCGCAGCCGGACCCCGCCGAAACGCCGGATTTCCTGCGCACGGCCATGGAGCACCTGCGCGCCTGGCAGGACGATGCCTGGGCGCAGCGCTTCGCGCGCCGGGTCGAGGCCGTGCGCCTGCGCGAGGTCGAGCTGGGCGGCGAT
>DAIDHU010000217.1 GCA_027451915.1 Thiomonas sp.
TCGACCTCGGGCAGCGGGGCCTGGGGCAGCAGGCGCAGGCCGACCAGGCCCGCCACCAGCACCGCGATCATCAGCAGCGAGGTCGCGATGGGGCGCAGGATGAAGATGCGCGAGGGGCTGGGCCGCTCGGAGCCGCCCTGCCCGAGCGCCTCGCGGGGAGCTTCGTCGGACATCTCAGCGACTCGCCGGGGCCGCGTTCCGGCCCGCCGGCTCGGAGGCCGCCTGCACCACGTGCACCCTGGCTCCGTCGCGCAGGTGGTCCAGCCCGGCCGTCACCACGCGCTCGCCCGGCTTCAGGCCCGCCACGATCTGGGTCAGTCCGTCCCACACGGTGCCGGTGCGCACCTGCCGCACCGCGACGCTGCCCTTGGCGTCGATCACATACACATAGCTGCCGTTCGCGCCCACGGCCACGGCGGTGCTGGGCACCACCCGGGCGTCCGGGATGCTGCGCTCGAGCACGCGCACGTTCACGAACTGGTTGGGCAGCAGGCTCAGGCTGGTGTTGGCGAAGCGCGCGCGCAGCGCCAGCGTGCCGGTGGAGGTCGAGATCTGGTTGTCGGCGGCCAGCAGCTCGCCGCGCGCCAGCAGCGCGGTGTCGGAGGCGTTCCAGGCCTGCACCTGGGCGTGCCGGCCGGCGGCCAGCTGGCGCAGCAGCTCGCCCACCTCGGCCTGCGGCAGCGCGAAACTGACCTCGATGGGCCGCACCTGGGCGATGGTCACGATGGGCGCGGCGCCGCCGCCGCTGCCCGTGGTGGAGCTCGACGAGGAGGAGGTCGACACGCTCTGGCCCACGGCCCCCGAGGTATTGACCATGTTGCCCGGGTCCACCTGGCGCAGCCCGGCGATTCCCGAGACCGGCGCCGTGATGCGGGTCCACGACAGATGCAGCCGGGCGCTGTCCAGCGCCGCCGTGTTGGCATCCAGCTGAGCCTTGAGCTGGGCCACGGTGGCGCGCTGGTCGGCCACCTGCTGGGCCGAGATGGCATCCTGCGCGAGCAGCGTCTCGTAGCGCCGCAGATCACTGCTCGCGCCGGCCAGCTGGGCGGCCGTCTGCTCGCGCGTGGCCTGCGCCTGCTCGACGGCGATGCGGAAGGGGCGCGGGTCGATGGTGGCCAGCAGCTGCCCCGCATGCACCGCCTGCCCCTGGCGGAAGTCCACGCTTTGCAGCAGGCCCGACACGCGGGGCATCACGCTGGCCAGGGTATGCGGCGTGACCGTGCCCAGGGCCGTGAGCCACACCGGCACCGTCCGCACGCCCACCGTGGCGGCCGTGACGGCCGTCGCCTGCTGAGCGCCCAAGGCGCCGCCGCGCATGCCGCCGCCGGCGCCGGGCCCCGCGTGGCGCCCCCCGGTGCGCCACCAGATGCCGGCGCCCAGCACGGCCAGCACGATCAGCGCCAGCAGCCAGGGCCAGCGCCGTGGCGACTTGTGGGAAGGAGGGGTGGTTTCGGGCAAGGGTGCGGACATCGCGGGGCGGCGAATCGAGAACAGGGGAGGGATTCGGTCGGTGCGCGCGGCATGCGCGCTCGGCGCCACCCGGGATGATGCTCGCCGCGTGTGTCGCCCACATGCAGCGAATGTGAGGAAATATTACGTCGCACCCGGCTCGCGGGGATGTTCCTGCGCGGGTTCCTGCGCGGGCTTGCGCTGCGGGTCCCGCTGGTGGTTCCAGTACACCTCCGCGCCGGGCTCGTTGAGCACCCGCGCCAGCACGAACAGCAGATCCGACAGTCGATTGAGCAGGCGCAGCGCCAGCGCGAGGCCCTCCCCGCCCCCGGCCTGCTGTTCGCGCAGGCGCACCAGCGTGCGCTCGGCACGACGCGCCACGGTGCGGCACACATGGGCCTGCGCGGCCGCGCGGCTGCCGCCGGGGAGGATGAACTCGCGCAGCGGCGGCAGACCGGCGTTGTGCGAGGCGATGGCCTCGTCCAGGCGCTGCAGCGCGGCCTGGTCCAGCAGGGCCATGCCGGGCACGGCCAGCTCGCCGCCCAGGTTGAACAGGTCCTGCTGCACCTGCAGCAGCAGCGTGCGCGCGGCCGGCGGCACCGGCTCGCACAGCAGCAGCCCGAGGTGGGCGTTGAGCTCGTCCACATCGCCCAGCGCCTCGATGCGGGGGGCGGCCTTGGAGCAGCGCGAGCCGTCGCCCAGGCCGGTGGTGCCGGAGTCCCCCGTGCGGGTGGTGATGGCGCTGAGTCGGTTTCCCATGGTCCTTGCCCCGAAAAGGGCATTGTGACCCAAAGGAGGGAAACCTGTCAGGAAGCCCCTTCGACTCGCTTGGCCACCAGAGTCAGGATGTCGTAGCTGGCCACCAGTTCATCGTCCTGGTTGCGCACCTCCACGTCCCAGGCCACGACCCCCTGCCCGCGCCCCTGCGCATCGGTCTTGCGCCGGTCGATCTTGCGCTTGCAGGTCAGGCGCGCCTGGATGGTGTCGCCGATGCGCACCGGCTTGATGAATCGCAGCGTATCCAGCCCGTAGTTGGCCAGCACCGGCCCGGGCGCCGGCGACACGAACAGCCCGGCCGCGGCGGACAACACGAAATAGCCATGGGCGATGCGCTGCCCGAAGGGCGACTGGCGCGCGGCGATGTCGTCGAAGTGCATGTAGAAAAAGTCACCCGACAGGCAGCCGAAGTTCACGATGTCGGCCTCGGTGACCGTGCGCCGGTGAGTCAGCAGCGACTCGCCCACGCGCAACTCCTCGAAATGACGCCGGAAGGGATGCACCTCGGTCTCGATGCGCCGGGCGCCGCGCACATACTCGCCCACCACCGCGGCCAGCATGGTGGGCGAGCCCTGCACGGCGGCGCGCTGCAGGTAGTGGGACACCGCGCGCATGCCGCCGAGTTCCTCGCCCCCTCCGGCGCGGCCCGGCCCGCCATGCTTGAGCGAGGGCAGCGGCGAGCCGTGGCCGGTCGACTCCTTGGCCGCCTGCTCGTCGAGCACCAGGATTCGACCGTGGTGCACGGCGGCACGGCGCACCGCATGCGCCGCGACCTGCGGGTCGCGCGTGGCCAGCGTGGCCACCAGGCTGCCCTGGCCGCGCGCGGCCAGGGCCAGGGCCTCGTCCAGCTCGTCGTAGGGCATCAGGGTGCTGACCGGCCCGAACACCTCCACGTCGTGCACCGCGGCCACCTCGGCCGGGCGCGCGCAGGCCAGCAGCGTGGGCGCGAAAAACGCCCCCCGCTCGGCTCCCACGCCGGCCCAGGAGGCCTGCGCACTGCCGTCGAACACGGTGTCGCAGCAGGCGCGCAGCCGGGCCAGCGCCTCGCCCACGTCGCGCTGCTGGTCCTTGCTGGCCAGCGGCCCCATCTGCACCTCGGGCAGGCGGGGATCGCCGATGCGCAGCGCACCGAGCTTGGCGCCCAGGTTGGCCGCCAGCGCGTCCAGGTGGCGCCGCGGCACCAGGATGCGCCGGATGGCCGTGCACTTCTGACCCGCCTTGACCCGCATTTCCCGCACCACTTCGCGCGCGAACAACTCGAACTCGGGGTCGCCCGGCTCCACGTCGGGCGCCAGGATGGCGCTGTTGAGGGAATCGGCCTCGGCGTTGAAGGGCACGCCGCGCTCGAGCAGGCGCGGGTTGGCGCGCAGCTTCGCCGCGGTGGCGGCCGAGCCGGTGAAGGTCACCGCGTCCTGGCCCTGCAGGCGGTCCAGCAGGTCGCCGGTGGATCCGATCACCAGTTGCAGGCAACCCTCGGGCAGCAGCCCCGAGTCCAGCATCAGGCGCACCAGGGCCCAGGTCAGGTAGCTGGTGGCGGTGGCGGGCTTCGCGATGCAGGGCATGCCGGCCAGGAAACTGGGGGCGAACTTCTCCAGCAGACCCCACACGGGAAAGTTGAAGGCGTCGATGTGCACCGCCACGCCCTCGCGCGGAACCAGGATGTGGCTGCCCGCGAAATGCCCCTGCTTGCCCAGCGGCACCACCGGCCCTTCGTGCACCAGGTTGCCCGCGGGCAGCTCCTGCGCGCCCATGCTGGCATAGGCGAACAAGGTGCCGATGCCGCCCTCGATGTCGATCCAGCCGTCGTTGCGGGTGGCGCCCGTGTACAGCGACCACTCGTACAGGGTCTCCTTGTGCTCGGACAGGTGACGCGCCAGGGCCTTGAGCAGCGCGGCCCGTTGCTGGAAATCCAGCTCCAGCAAGCCACGCACCCCGCCGTGGCGCGCATGGTGCAGCGCCGCCTCGAAATCGCCCTGGCCGGCGTGGGTGTGGGCGATCACCGCGCCGCTGGCCGCGTCGACCAGGGGTTGCGCGGCTTCGGTGCCGAACCACTGCCCGGCGAGGTAGCTTTGCAGGATGGGAGCATTCATGATGGTTTGACCTCAGGGAATGGGGTGGGTGCCGCGGCGCGCGCCCGCGCCACGCAAGGGGAGGCGGGCGATTCAGGCTCGCTCGAGGGCCAGCGCGGCGCCCTGGCCCACGCCCACGCACATCGTGGCCAGCGCGCGGCGACCGCCGATGCGCTCGAGCTGGCGCAGCGCGGTGAGCACCAGGCGGGCCCCGGAGGCGCCCAGCGGATGGCCGATGGCGATCGCGCCGCCGTTCGGATTGACCCGCGCATCGTCATCGGCCAGGCCCAGCTCGCGCAGCACCGCCAGGGACTGCGCGGCGAAGGCCTCGTTGAGCTCGATGGCGTCGACCCCGCCCAGCTCCCAGCCGCTGCGTTGCAGCAGCTTGCGCACCGCCGGCACCGGGCCGATGCCCATGACCCGCGGC
>DAIDHU010000218.1 GCA_027451915.1 Thiomonas sp.
GCGCCAGGTTGTGGCGCAGGGAATCGAGGGAAATGGTGGCCTGGATGGGACGCGGCATGGCGGGCCTCAGTGTAGTGCCTGCGCCGCACCGGGCCGAGGTGCCCGCGTGCCCATCGACGGCGTCATGCCTGTGCTATAAACGATCGATTGCAAGCAGGCGCGCCGCGCGCGGCAGGATTCGCAGGACGGAATGCGCAGGACCGAATGAAAAAAGGCTTCTACTGGATCATGGCCGCGCAGTTCTTCTCGTCGCTGGCCGACAATGCCCTGCTCATCGCCGCGATCGCGTTGCTGGTCCAGTTGAAGGCTCCGGGCTGGATGACTCCGCTGCTGAAGTTTTTTTTCACGGTGTCCTACGTGATGCTCGGGCCCTTCGTCGGCGGCTTCGCCGATTCGCTGCAAAAAGGGCAGGTGATGCTGATCACCAACCTGGTCAAGCTGGCGGGGCTGCTGATCATGCTGTTCGGCGCCCATCCGCTGCTGGCCTACGCGGTGGTCGGCCTGGGCGCCGCGGCCTATTCGCCGGCCAAGTACGGCATTCTCACCGAGTTGCTTCCGCCCCAGCAGCTGGTCGCGGCCAACGGCTGGATCGAGGGCACCACGGTGAGCTCGATCATCCTCGGCACGGTGCTCGGCGGCTTCCTGGTCAGCCCCGGAGCGGCCTCACGGCTGCTCGGGCCGGTGCCCATGCAGTGGCTGCACGTGCAGGGCGCCGCGGGCGCGGCGCTGGCGGTGATCTCCCTGGTGTACGTGGTGGCCGCCTTGTGCAATCTGCGCATTCCCGACACCGGAGCGCGCTACCCGCACCAGACCGCCAACCGGGCGCGCCAGCTGGTCGAGTTCGTGCACTGCATGCGCGTGTTGTGGAGTGACAAGCTGGGGCAGATCTCCCTGTCCGTGACCACGCTGTTCTGGGGCGCCGGCGCCACCTTGCAGTTCATTGTCATCAAGTGGGCCGAGGCCGCGCTGGGTCTGGATCTGAGCAACGCCGCCGTGCTGCAGGCCACCGTGGCCTTCGGCGTCGCGCTGGGCGCGGTGCTGGCCGCCACGCGCGTGCCGCTGAGAAACAGCCTGCGCGTGCTTCCGGTCGGGCTGGGCATGGGCGTGGTGTGCATGGTCGTGGCGCTCTACACGCGCTCGGCGGTGCCGGACCTGCAGTTCGCGGTGGGGAGCATGCAGGTGCCGCTGTACCTGCTGCTGGCGGGGGTGTTCATGGTCATGATCGGCGCCATGGCGGGCTACTTCGTGGTGCCCATGAACGCGCTGCTGCAGCACCGGGGCTATGTGCTGCTGTCGGCCGGGCATTCCATCGCGGTGCAGAATTTCAACGAGAACCTCAGTGTGCTGGCCATGCTGGGCATGTATTCGCTGCTCATCGGCATCAACCTTCCGGTGCGTGCCACGATGCTTCTGTTCGGCGTGTTCATCGTGCTCACCATGTGGCTGGTCATGCGCTGGAACGCGCGCAACATGCGCCAGCGCGACTGGACCCAGCTGATCGGCGAGCCGCGCCACCCCGTGCCCTGAGCCGCGCATGCCAGCCACCCGGAGGCCCCGCGCATGATGCCCCTGCGTCTTGGACCCTTGCTGCTGCCGGCCGCGCCGCTGCTGCTGCTGCTGGGCTTCTGGATCGCCGAGGCGGTGGCGCGCCGCCTCGCCGGCGGCTGCTCGGCGCGCCCCGGGCCGGCGCTGCTGGCGGCCGCGCTCGGCGGATTGCTGGTGGCGCGCGCGGCCTTCGTGCTGCGCTGGCGCTCCCAATACCCCACGCTGGGCGCGGTGCTCGATGCGCGCGACCTGGGCTTCAACCCCTGGGCGGGCTGGCCGGCCGCGGCGCTGGTATTGCTGGCCTGGGGCTGGTGGCGCGCGCCGCTGCGCCGCGCGCTGGCCGGCGGCCTGGCCGCCGCCGCCCTGGTGGTGCTGGGAGGCCAGGCGCTGCTGGCAGCCCTGCAGCCAGCCCCGCGCATGCTGCCCCGGCTCGACCTGCGGGACCTGCGGGGGCGCGTGCAGGCCCTGCAGAGCCTGCGTGGCCAGCCGCTGGTGATCAACCTCTGGGCCACCTGGTGCCCGCCCTGCAGACGCGAACTGCCGATGCTGCTGTCCCAGGCCGCCGCGCACCCGGGCGCGCGCATCGTGCTGGCGGACCAGGGAGACCCTCCGGCGGCGGTGGATGCGCTGCTGGACTCGCTGGGGCATGCCGGTGCGCCCGAGGTGCTGCTCGATCCCGCACGCTCGCTGGCGGCCCATTACGAGGTGCCGGGCTACCCGACCACCCTGTTCATCCGGGCCGACGGAAGCCTGCAGCGCATGTACGTGGGGGAGATGTCCGCGGCCACGCTGAGCCAGGGCATCCGGCGCCTGCGGGAGGCGCCGCGATGACCCGGCGGGCCGCGAGCCCTGCGCGCGTGGCCTGGCTGTCCGTGGGCGGCCTGGGCCTGAGCGCGCTGGTCTGGGGCCTGTCGTGGTGGCCGGTGCGACATGCCCAGGCGCTGGGGGTGCAGCCGCTGTGGACCACCGCGCTGATCTATGCGCCGGGGGCCGCGCTGGTGCTGCTGCTGCGTCCCGCGGCGCTCGGGCAATGGCTGCGCAGCCGCGAGCTGCTGCTGGTGGCCCTGGCCGCCGGCGGGGCCAACGCCTGTTTCAACCTCGGCGTGGCGAGCGGCGACGTGGTGCGCGTGGTGCTGCTGTTCTACATGATGCCGGTGTGGGCCACGCTGCTGGCGCGCTGGCTGCTCGCCGAGCGCATCGGAGCGGCCGGCTGGATGCGCCTGCTCCTGGCGCTGGCCGGCGCGCTGATCGTGCTGTGGCCCGCGGCGGGCGGCCTGCCGCTGCCGCGCGGCGCCGCCGATTGGCTGGGCCTGGCCGGCGGGGCCTTCTTCGCCCTGGACAACGTGATGCTGCGGCGCGCCTCCCAGGCCCCGGCGTCGGCACGCATGCTGGCCATGTTCGCCGGCGGCCTGGTGTGCGCTGCGCTGCTGGCGCTGGCGCTGCAGGCCCTGGGCGCGGCCCCGGCGCTGCCGTCCCTGCGCGCCGACTGGGGGCTTCCGGTCCTGCTGCTGGGCCTGGCCATGGTGGCCGGCAGCTACGGGCTGCAGTACGGCGCCGCGCGCCTGCCCGCGGCCCTGACGGCCGTGGTCATGATGCTGGAGATCGTGTTCGCCAGCCTGAGCTCCGCCTGGCTCGACGCCGGCCACCTGGGCGCGCGCGCGTGGATCGGAGGCGGCCTGATCGCCGCAGGGGTGGTGCTGGGCGCGCTGGCCGAGGCCGCCGCCGAAGGCCGCGTCGCCTCGCATGACGAGGAGCCCGGCACGAGGCACAATGACGTGTTGCCGGGCCGCGCTCCCGCGGCCCGTGGGAGCCCACGATGAGCACC
>DAIDHU010000219.1 GCA_027451915.1 Thiomonas sp.
CCGCGGCAGCGCCTCGGGAAGCTTCCGCAGGCCCCGACGCCGTGACCGGTGCGCAGCCGCGCCGGGATGGCGCGCGGCGCCGCCGCCGCCGCAATGGCAAGGGCGCGCGCGAGGGCGCCGGCCAGGGCGCCGCGGAAAACCAGGGTGAATTCGCCGATGCCGGCACCGGCGACGGTGACGAGGACGGCGGGCACGGCGAGGGCGCCGGCGACGCCTCGACAGGGGCGGGTGAGCGCGCTGCGCCGGGCCAGCGTGCCCAGCGCCGCGGCGCGCGCAATCGCGGCCCGGGCAAGCCTGCCGCGCAGGGCGCCGGCCGCCCCAACACGCCGCCGGTGCGCATCGAGGAAGTCGTGTCGGGGGATTTCGACCGCGCGGTGGAACTCGCCGACAGCGCCGAGCCCGGGGTGCGGCGCGTGCTCGCGCCGTCGCCGGAGGCGCCCAAGCTGCACAAGGTGCTGGCGCAGGGGGGCATCGGCTCGCGACGCGAAATGGAGGAATTGATCCAGGAGGGCCGCGTGTCGGTCAACGGCGAGCCCGCGCACCTGGGGCAGCGCATCCAGCCGGGCGACCAGATCCGGGTCAACGGCAAGCCGCTCAAGATCCGCATCGCTCCGCCGCCCGCGCGCATGCTGGTCTACCACAAGCCGGTCGGCGAGGTCGTCACCTTCAAGGACCCGGACGGACGCCCGACCGTGTTCCGCAACCTGCCGCGGGTGCACAACGCCAAGTGGACGGCCGTCGGGCGTCTGGACATCAACACCGAGGGTCTGCTGCTGCTGACCACTTCGGGCGAGCTGGCCAACAAGCTGATGCACCCCAGCCAGGGCGTGGAGCGCGAATACGCGGTGCGCGTGCTCGGCCAGCTGGACGACGAGATGCGATCGCGCCTTCTGGAAGGCGTGGAGCTCAGTGACGGCCCGGCTCGTTTCCTGAGCCTGGAGGAGGCCGGCGGCGAGGGCGCGAACCGCTGGTGGCGCGCTGTCATCGCCGAGGGCCGCAATCGCGAAGTGCGGCGGCTGTTCGAGGCCGTGGGCCTGACGGTCAGCCGCCTGATCCGGGTTCGCTACGGCTCCATCGCGCTGCCCGCCGGCCTGCGCCGAGGCGATTTCGCCGAGATCGATCGCGACGACGTGAAGGCGCTGATGAGTCGCGCCGGCCTGGGAGCCGGGCAGACGGCGCGCCGCAAGGGCGGGCGCGGCGCGGCCGGCGCGCCCACGGGAGCGTCGGGCCCGCAGCCGGGAGGTCGGCGCAAGCAGGGCGGCCCCCGTCCCGATCGGAGCGAGCGACCCGAGCGAACCGAGCGCGTGGAACGCACCGAGCGTCCCGAGCGTGGCGAACGTGGCGAACGAGAGCCCGGACCGAACAGTTACGCCATGAGCGCGGTCGATGCGCTGTTCGGGCGCGCCAGCCGCGAAGCCCGCCTGGCCAGCATGCGCAACGCCGCGCTGGACGAGGACTCCGAGCTGCCCGAGCGCGAGCCCGGACCCAACAGTTATGCGATGAGCGCGGTGGATGCCCTGTTCGGCAAGTCCGGGGGCGGTCCGGCCCGTTCGCGCGGGCCCCGCAACGGCGAGCGGGCGCGCAAGGGGCCGCGCAAGGGCGGGGCGGGGGGGCGACAGCCCGACCCGACTCGCTCGGCCCTGGGCATGGGCTCCCCGCAATCACCCTTCCCGAAGGCGGCGCCCAAGCGCCGGAATCATTCACGCTGATCCAGGGCCTTCCGAGCCGGGCTCTGGGCGCCTTCGCGCAGGGCCTTACAATTTCCCTTTAATGTTTTGATTATCTGGAGAGAAAACCCATGGAGCGCACGCTCTCGATCATCAAGCCCGATGCCGTGGCGAAGAATTGCATCGGCAAGATCCTGGATCGTTTCGAGACCGCCGGCCTGAAGGTCGTGGCGGCCCGCATGATGCACCTGTCGCGCGCCGAGGCCGAAGGCTTCTACGCCGTGCACAAGGAGCGCCCCTTTTTCAAGGACCTGGTGGACTTCATGGTCTCGGGCCCCGTGCTGGTGCAAGTACTGGAGGGTCCGGACGCCATCGCGCGCAATCGCGAACTGATGGGCGCCACCGATCCGAAGAAGGCCGCGCCCGGCACCATTCGGGCCGATTTCGCCGACAGCATCGACGCCAACGCGGTGCACGGCTCCGATAGCGCGGAGAATGCCGCCATCGAGATCGCGTTCTTCTTCCCGTCGAACTGGATCTTCTCCCGCTGAGATCGCCCGCCGCCCTTCCCGCGATGAACCAAGGCGCCAACCTGCTGCAGTTCGACCAGGCCGGCCTGGTGGATTGGCTCGGCCAGGCGGGGCACAAGGCCTTTCGTGCGCGCCAGGTGATGCACTGGGTGCACCAGCGCGGCGTGGCCGATTTCGAGGCCATGACCGATCTGGCGCGCCCGCTGCGCGCCTGGCTGGAGCAAAACGCCTTCGTGCAGGCCTTGCCCGTGCTCAGCGAGCAGCGTTCGCGCGACGGCACCGTGAAGTGGCTGTTCGACGTCGGTGCCGGAAACGCGGTGGAGTCGGTATTCATCCCCGAGACCTCGCGCAACACCCTGTGCGTGTCCTCGCAGGCGGGCTGCGCCATGGCCTGCAGTTTCTGCTCCACCGGGGCGCAGGGTTTCGCGCGCAACCTGGACACCTCGGAGATCCTGGCCCAGTTGTGGTGGGCCGAGTTCACCATGCGCCGCGAACTGGGCCTGCCGGAGGGCGAGCGCGCGATCTCCAACGTGGTCATGATGGGCATGGGCGAGCCCCTGCAGAATTACGCCGCGCTGATTCCCGCCCTGCGGGTGATGCTCGACGACGACGCCTACGGCCTGTCGCGGCGACGGGTCACCGTGTCCACTTCCGGCGTGGTGCCCATGATCGACCGCCTGGCGGCCGATTGTCCGGTGGCGCTGGCGGTATCGCTGCACGCGCCGAACGATGCGCTGCGCGACCAGCTGGTGCCGCTGAACCGCAAATACCCCTTGTCCGAACTGCTGGCTGCCTGCGAGCGCTACCTGGCGCATGCGCCGCGGGACTTCATCACCTTCGAATACTGCATGCTCGACGGCGTCAACGACAGCCCCGAGCACGCACGCCAGCTCATCGAGCTGATGCGCGGGCGCTTCCCCTGGAAGTGCAACCTGATCCCCTTCAATCCATTCCCGGGTTCCGGCCTGCGGCGCTCGTCGCCGCAGCGCGTGGCGGCTTTCGCGTCGCTGCTGATCGAAGCCGGGATCGTGGCCACGGTGCGCAAGACCCGTGGCGACGACATCGATGCCGCCTGCGGGCAGCTGGCCGGGGAGGTGCTCGACCGCACGACCCGGCGCGGCGCGCGCGTGGTGGCCATCGCGGCGTCCGACGCCGCGCCTGCAGCGAACCAGGGACGATCGGCATGAATGCACCCGTGACTCGATTCCGCGCCGCGAGGCCGCGCAAGGCCCGCGCGGCGGCCGTGTTGTCGCTCGGCCTCGCGCTGGGCCTGCTAGGCGGCTGCGCCGCGCCGGGCGGCGGCAGCGGCAATTACGCCGGCACCGCGCCGGGAGCCAAGGCCACCCAGGCCGACAAGAGCGCGCGCATCCGCCTGGAGCTGGCCGAGGGCTATTACCAGCGCGGGCAGCCCGAAGTCGCGCTGGGCGAGGTCACGCAGGCCTTGCAGGAGGATCCGGGCTATGTGCCGGCCTACACCATGCAGGCGCTGATCCACATGAGCCTGGGCGAGAACGACCAGGCCGAGGCCAGTTTCAGCAAGGCCCTGTCCCTGGCTCCGGACAATCCCGACACCCTGCACAACTACGGCTGGTTCCTGTGCTCGGTCAAGCGCTACCCCGAGTCCTTCAAGATGTTCCGCAAGGCGCTGGCGGTTCCCGGCTACCGCAATGCGCAGCGCACCGACCTGGCCTACGGCGTGTGCCAGTACCGGGCCGGAGACCTCCCGGGTGCCGAGAAGACCCTTCGCGAGGGCTTTGCCCTGAATCCGGCCAATCCGGCGCTGGCCACCAATCTGGCCATGGTCCAGTACCTGCGTCACGAGTATTCCAAGGCCATGTTCTACATCCGCCGGGTCAACTCGGGCAGCGCCGCCACCGCGCAGACCCTGTGGCTGGGCGTGCTGATCGCGCGCAAGTCCGGCGACATGGTCAGCGCCAACCAGTGGTCGCAGCAATTGGTGCAGAAGTTCCCCGACTCGGCCGAAGCCATCGCGGCCCAGCAGGGGCGCTACGACGACTCCGCCTTGCTACCGCACTGAGTTCGCCGTGTCGAACCCGTCCACGAGGAATCCCCAGCCTGCCGCCGACGACGGCAACGAGAGCGAGCTGGCCGGCCGCCGCCAGGCGGGCGCCTTGCTGCGCGCCGCGCGCGAGGCCGCCGGCCGCAGCCTGAGCGAACTGGCCTCGCAGCTCAAGGTGTCGGCCGACAAGATTTCCGCGCTGGAGTCCGGCGATTGGAGCCGCCTGCATGATCCCGCCCACGCGCGAGGCCTGCTGCGCGCCGCCGCCAAGGCGGTACGGGCCGATGCCGACGCCGTGCTGCGGCCGCTGCCTCCGATATTCGTGCGCGGCACACCCATCGTGCCCGCGCCGGGCGTGACCATGGGCCCGGTGCGCCCCGCGGAGCCGGTGGGCACGCATGGGTCGAGCCGTCGTCTGGTGTGGCTGGGCGTGCTGGTCGTGGTGGTGGCCCTGGGCCTGCTGTTCCTGCCACGCTCGGATCGCCTGGGATATGTGGCGCAGCAATTGCGTGCCCTGCTGTCCCACCACGCCGGCACGCCGCGACCGGCGGGCTCGGGCATCGGGACGGGCTCGACGATTTCCTCGACCCTTTCCACGACCGCGGCTTCGGCGGCGGCCGCGGCGCAACATCCGGGGGCGAGGCTGTCGAGCGGCCCGCGGCCCGCGGCCTCGTCGAGCCCCGCCGCGCAGGCCAGCACCCCGGCAAGCGTGCCGCAGGCGCGCCTCGCGCCCGCATCGGTCGCGCGCGAGGCGGCCGCGGCATCCGCTCCCGCGGCCTCCGCGTCGCTCCCGGCCGGGCCGCCGGGACCGCTGCTCTCGCTGAGTGCCAGCGGGCAGAGCTG